>NZ_NOLK01000044.1:0-63028 GCF_002245985.1 Nostoc sp. 'Peltigera membranacea cyanobiont' 232 | reverse complement strand
CTTTTTAAGGGGGGTTGGGGGGATATTCGAGAGACAAACACGTTAACCGAACCGTATTGATATTAGGAGTTATTTCCCTTAGCTAATAGTCTCCTTCCCCCTGTTTCTTCGTTGAACAAATCTAAATCTGTCACAGCACCAAGACTGCTAGAAGATACCAATTTGGCATATTTCGCCAACACGCCTTTAGTGTAACGCGGGGCTGGGGGTTTCCAATTGGCACGACGACGGGCTAATTCTTCTTCGGATATATTCAACTGCAAAAAACGAGCCGGTGCATCAATCGTAATACTATCGCCTTCTTCTACAAGAGCGATCGCACCACCAACTGCTGCTTCTGGAGCAACATGACCAACTACCATACCATAAGTGCCGCCAGAAAAGCGTCCATCGGTAATTAATCCGACTGCATCACCCAAACCAGCCCCGATAATTGCTGAGGTGGGAGCCAACATTTCTCGCATTCCAGGGCCACCCTTGGGCCCTTCGTAGCGGATAATCAAAATATCACCAGCTTGAATTTTACCCGCCAAAATTGCATCTAAAGAAGCTTCTTCCGATTCAAACACTCTTGCGGGGCCGGTAATTACTGGCTTTTTCACCCCGGTAATTTTAGCGACAGCCCCTTCTGTTGCCAAATTCCCTCTGAGGATGGCTAAGTGTCCTTGAGCATACATCGGGTTATTCCAAGTCCGAATCACATCTTGATTGGCAGATGGTTCTTCGGGGATGTCTGCTAATATCTCTGCAATGGTTTGACCACTGATTGTTAGGCTATCACCATGTAACAAGTCATGCACCAGTAGCATCTTCATGACTTGGGGAATACCACCAGCTTTGTGCAAATCTGTCGCGACATATTTACCACTTGGTTTTAAATCACACAAAACGGGAACACGGGCGCGGATTGTTTCAAAGTCATCCAGGGTTAACTCTACATTAGCGGCGCGGGCGATCGCTAAAAAATGCAATACTGCATTGGTCGAACCACCCACCGCCATAATTACAGAGATGGCATTCTCTATAGATTGGCGGGTGATAATTTGGCGGGGGAAGATTTGTTTGCGAATCGCTTCGACTAACACAAAGGCTGATTTTTCTGCGCTGTCGGCTTTTTCGGCATCTTCGGCTGCCATTGTCGAAGAATAGGGCAAACTCATTCCCATTGCTTCAAATGCTGAAGACATGGTGTTAGCTGTGAACATTCCCCCACAGGAACCAGCGCCAGGACAAGCGCGACTTTCAACTTCTAATAGTTCCTTGTCGTCAATTTTTCCAGCACTGTGTTGGCCAACTGCTTCAAAAGAACTGACAACAGTTAAATCGCGTCCGTTGTAATGACCGGGTTTAATTGTGCCACCGTAAACGAATATAGCAGGAATATTCATCCGAGCGATCGCTAACATTGCCCCTGGCATATTTTTATCACAACCGCCAATGGCTAGTACTCCATCCATACTTTGTCCGGTACAGGCGGTTTCTATGGAATCAGCGATGACTTCCCGCGACACGAGGGAATATTTCATCCCTTCGGTTCCCATCGAAATCCCGTCGCTGATGGTAATGGTGCCAAACATTTGCGGCATCGCCCCGGCGGTTTTAATCCCAGCCTCTGCTATGAGCGCCAGTTGATTTATCCCCATATTACAGGGAGTGATTGTACTGTAACCGTTGGCAATACCGACAATGGCTTTATTAAAATCTTCGTCTTTAAAACCAACTGCCCGCAGCATAGCCCGATTTGGCGATCGCTGCACGCCTTGTGTCACAACTTGGCTTCTCAAATTCTCCGACATCGTTACATCATCCTCTGATTTCCATGTATGAGTATCATAGATAGCAATTTTTGACATGTCCAATATATATTTATGAGTATTTGAGACTTATAAAATATCAAAACTATGGAACTGCGACACCTGCGCTACTTCATTGCTGTAGCTGAGGAACTCCACTTTAGTAAAGCCGCAGAGCGACTTCACATCGCTCAACCGCCCTTAAGCCAGCAAATTCAACAGCTAGAAGCATCCCTTGGAGTAGAACTTTTTCAACGCAAAACCAAACGACAGGTGCAGCTAACGGAAGCCGGACAAGTATTTTTGCAAGAAGCTTATCAATTGTTCGCTCAACTGTCCAAGGCAATCGATCTGACTCAACGGACAGGTAGGGGTGAGAAAGGAAAACTCCGAGTAGGTTTCACCACCTTGGTAACTTACGATTTGCTACCTGTGATTTTGCGACGGTTTCGAGAACAGTTTTCAGAGGTAGAGTTACTATTGCAAGAATTAACGACAACTCAGCAAGAACAAGCGCTATTCAATCGCCGCATCCATGTAGGTTTTGCCCATCCACCTTTGGAAGACAACACTTTCAATCAAGAATGTATTCAGCAGGAAGGACTAATTGTAGCTTTGCTAGAAACTCATTTCTTAGCCAGACAAGAAAATATTTCAGTGCGATCGCTCTTGAACGAAAATTTTATTATGTTCCCCCGCTATTTGGGGCCTGGACTTTACGATCAAATCCTGAGTCTTTGTCAGCAAGGGAATTTTAGCCCAAAAGTGACTCAAGAAGCAATCCAAATGCAGACAATTATCGGGCTAGTGTCAGCAGGAATGGGGATTGCGATCGTACCGTCTTCTTTGCAAAATCTTCAAAGGGCTGGTGTGGTTTATCGCGTTTTAGAAGAAAAAACACCATTAGTAGAAACGGCTGTAGTGTGGCGACAAGAGGATATGACACCTGTTTTACGGGAGTTTCTACAAATTGTGACAAGTGTCTGTGGTTAATTAGTCAGTTAAAAAGGCGATCGCCCAACGCTTAGGCGCGATTTGAGTTGCAAGCAACTGTTTTATAGAAGCATTGCGATCGTGTTTAATAACTAACTCTTGGATTCCTTGCAGTTTCCATCAGCACAGTATCCCGATTCATAAGTACTAGAACGCTTACCAAATATGGTGTAACGATTATCGCGGATTTGTTCGTAAAAGCGATCGCCTGCCCATTTCATCCCCGGTAAGGCTCGATAAGCATCTACAAATATACTTCCTACTGGCAATAACCGCCCAATTTCTTCTGCGGCGTTACTGCCTTGCCAACGTCTTTGAGGTTCATTGCCATCAATTAAAATTACTCCCTGTTCGCAATCTTGGGCTGTAATTCCCCACTTTAAAAGTGTCTGTTCATCTTGCATGGGAGCGTAGTGAAATAACTTTCCCTTGTCTAAGGTTTCTAGCAATTGCACTAAAGTAACGCAGAGATTACAATTTCCGTCGTAGATTACGTAGTAGTTCATGGAAATAAGAGCTTTTTGGCAATTGACTTGTCGGATCTGTCTAAACACAACTTTGGTATTCTAGCTTAGAAAACCGTAGCGATCGCTCTTGCCTCACTAAGGGATTTCCAAGTAAAAAAATATTCCGTCGCAGAGGGACAAGGGGGACAAGGGAGACAAGGAAGAAAGAAGTCTAGTTGAGTAGACAAATTGAATAATTTATTTTTTGGAGTTCCCTAATTCTGAAATGTTAAATTTTCTAACTACCTTCTCGTGCTAAATTATTAAAGCTTGGAGTTGGGAAACTCCGGTGAAATTCCGGGACTGTGCCGCAGCTGTGATGGGATCGCCCAAGTCAGAATGCCAACTTTCAAGATGTCATCAAGACACAATCACCGTCTACTCCCTGCGTCGCACGGGGAAGGAGTTCTAAATTTGCTTTCTAGATTTGCCACTTGTCCTGGCTTGTTTTATGCTACACCCGCCGCCGATGGGATATTATCTCGCATTAGAATACCAGGTGGAATTATTAGTACTCAGCAGTGCCATGCGATCGCAGACATAGCAGAGCAGTACGGTGGCGGCTATGTGGATGTGACTAATCGAGCTAACCTACAAGTCCGCGAGATCCGCACGGGGATAAATGCCGAGGTTTTGAAGCACTTACAGCTTATGGGATTGGGTTCTCACAATTCTGTTGTAGACCATATCCGTAATATTATGACCAGCCCAACTGCTGGTATCGACTCCCAAGAATTAATCGACACTCGCCCTTTTGTGGAAGATTGGGATAATTATATTGCCGCACATCCGGCGCTTTCAGGACTATCGGCAAAATTTAGCGTTTGCTTTGATGGTGGTGGAATAATTCGCGTGTGCGATCGCTTAAATGATATCCTATTTGCTGCTGTCTTAGTCAATGCTGATGTTTACTTTCGCCTTTATCTCAGTGTCGGCGCAAAGGGCCAACCGCCTAGCAATACGGGAATTTTGTTAACACCACAGCAATGTTTACCTGTCTTGGCAGCTTTGGCAGAGGTCTATCTAGCTCATACTAATACTACAAATAAGCGTCGGCTACGTCTCTTAGAGTTATTGAATACTTTGGGTTGTGAAAATTATCTCCAAGAAGTTCAGCAACGTTTACCTTTCCCGCTTTTGGACGGTGAAACGGGAAAATACCTAATCCCCCAACCCCTAAAGGAATTCTCTACTATTTTGCAAGGAGAGGGCAAGTATCAGCATATTGGTATCCATCCCCAACGTCAGCGAGGCTTATTTTATATTGGTATCGTATTACCTCTGGGACGATTGGAAAGTACACAGATGAAGGGTTTAGCAGATTTAGCAGCAAAATATGGTAGTGGCACTCTTCGGTTAACTCCCTGGCAAAATTTGCTGATTGCAGACATTCCTCAGCAATGGGTTGATGATGTCCAAAGTGAAATTACTTTTTTAGGATTAGATTTCTCTGCAACTAACATCAAGAGTGCATTAGTTGCCTGTTCTGGAAACAAGGGTTGTGCTTCTTCTGCCACAGACACTAAAAGTCATGCGTTGGCATTAGCTGAGTATCTGGAAACTCGCCTTACTCTGGATTGCCCAGTTAATATCCACTTCAGTGGCTGCGAAAAATCCTGCGCCCACCATAGCAAGAGTGATATTACTCTGCTCGGTGTCAACTTTGAGGCTGACGGTGGAATTGTAGAAGGCTATCACGTTTATGTTGGTGACAGCAAGCAGAAATTTGGACGGGAAATATATCAATATGTGACTTTTACCGAACTACCTGCATTAATAGAGCGGATGCTATATGTATATAAAATTCAACGCTTAAATCCCAATGAATCTTTTGGGGAATTTAGCAATCGATGTGCGATCGCTCAATTACAACTCTAATTCAATAAACACTTAGGCTCACTTCTCAAGTCAATCCAAAATCTAAAATCCCAAATCGAATGCCCGACTACATCCGAGATGCCAACGAAATTTACCGTAATTCTTTTGCAATCATCCGGTCAGAAGCGAATTTAGATGTACTGCCACCAGATGTAGCAAAAGTTGCCGTGCGTCTCATTCATGCCTGTGGGATGACGGATATTGTTACTGACTTGGGATATTCACCAACAGCAGTACAATCTGCAAGGGCAGCCTTAGCAGAGGGAGCGCCAATTCTATGCGATTGCCGGATGGTTGCCGATGGCGTTACCAGACGACGGTTATCTGCAAACAATCAAGTTATCTGTACCCTCAACGAGCCGGAAGTGCCAGAAATTGCTAAAAAGATGGGTACTACAAGGTCGGCAGCAGCTTTGGAATTATGGCGATCGCACCTGGAAGGATCGGTAATCGCAATTGGGAATGCGCCCACAGCACTATTTAGACTGTTAGAAATGCTTGATGAAGGAGCTACTAAACCTGCAATTATTTTAGGCTTCCCAGTTGGATTTGTCGGTGCAGCCGAATCGAAAGCAGCATTGGCGGCAGATAGCAGGAATGTACCATTTTTAACCTTACATGGTCGGCGCGGTGGAAGTGCGATCGCAGCAGCAGCAGTTAACGCCCTGGCAACGGAGGAAGAATGAATATGAAAACTAAAGGTCGTCTCTATGGAATTGGTGTTGGCCCAGGCGATCCAGAACTATTGACTTTGAAAGCGCTGCGGCTATTACGTGCGGCTCCTGTAGTAGCTTATCAATCAGCCACAGGTAAAGAGAGTATCGCTAGAGCGATCGTGGCGCAATATCTTCCTGGCAATCAAATCGAGGTGTTATTTCATCTCCCCCGCGCTTTGGAACCAGAAAAGGCCAAGTCTATTTACGATAAAGAAATTGAACCAATCGCCGAACATTTAGCAGCCGGTCGAGATGTGGTGGTGTTGTGCGAGGGCGATCCATTTTTCTATGGCTCGTTCATGTACCTGTTCACACGATTATCTGACCAGTACCAAACAGAAGTTGTCCCCGGAGTTTCCTCGCTGATGGCTTGTCCGGTAGCTTTGGGTGTACCTTTCACTTACTACACCGATATTCTCACAGTCTTACCCGCCCCATTGCCAGCAGAAGAACTAACTACACATTTGTTGATAACTGATGCAGCAGCAATTATGAAGCTAGGTCGTCACTTTACCAAAGTACGGGATATTCTGCATAAATTAGGGCTAGCATCACGAGCAAGATATATTGAGCGGGCATCAACGTCGCAGCAACGAATTATACCCCTGGATGAAGTCGATCCAGATAAAGTACCCTATTTCTCAATGATTGTAATCCCAACTAAGAATCGATTGTAAAATTTTCTGCCCCCCTGCTCCCTCATAGCCCTGCAAACCACTCATATCCTTGATCCTCCCAATAACCTTTAAGAGGTAACAAATTGCTGACAAATGTAATTTGAGTTACCCACTTGCTTTGTTTGTAGCCCAGTTTAACTGGGGATGCTAGACGCATAGGCGCACCATTATCAACTGATAAAGGTTGTCCATTCTTTTGATAAGCCATCAGGGTTTGCGGATGTACAGCAGAGGCAAGATCCCAACTTTCATAATAGCCATCAGCAGATTTAAAGTAGACATAACGGACATTTGACTTAGGCTGTACCAGCGCTACCAAGTCTCGCAATCGCACACCTCCCCATTGAACGATCGCAGCCCAGCCTTCAACACAGACATGGCGAATTACCATTGAAGTTAAGGGAAGTTTTTCAATATCCCCCATACTCAATTGCATCGGGTTGCTAACCTCGCCATCAATCTTTAGGCGAAACTGCGCCGGATCGATTTGTGGCGTGAAGTCAAAGGTATTAACCAGCAATTTGTCTGTTTCTATGGCACTTACAGCAAATTCTGGAACTGGTTTCTGACTTAACAGGAGTGCTTCTAGACGTTGGTTTAGCGGCTCAGATATTTGCCGCAGATTATCTGAGAACAAGTTTGTCCCACAGCCACCTAAAAGAAAGCCTACCCCTGAAAGTCCAGATACTTGGAGTAATCGACGACGGGATAGGGTGCGTTTGGGAAGAATCAGACTCATAAGACCTCTACAGGAACATAGACTTAACTAGACGGATGCTTCCTACCTTCAGGGCAAGTAAGGAATGAGCAATTGTAAACAGTATGACTGTAGGAACAGTAATAAAGTGAACAGTGCGGAGAGTTTGCCAACTACCAAACAGCCCCGAAAGCCAATGCAATTGGGCAGGTTTGTACATCGCCAGACCACTCAAGATTGCCAGCAGCAACACGGGAATGATAGCAGTATAAACTAGCCGATGCCATGCGTAATTTTTGCGCTTTGGGTTCTGGCTGACTTGCAATGCTTTTAAATCACCGCCATCGGCAAAGCGACGCTGCCAACGACGAGTTACAAAGATATAGATTCCATACCAAAGTAAGTTTAGTGAAAATAGCCACATAGCAGTAAAATGCCAGTTTCTGCCACCCCCAAGCCAACCCCCCAGCAACAAAAAGTCAGGAAAATGCCAACCTGCACGCCCGCCAAATACTGGGTTAGCATTATATATTTGCAATCCGCTACTAATCATCAAGATGAGACTGATGATATTAATCCAGTGAAAGGTCTTTGAGAGGAAAGTCTGACTTGGTGTTGAGCGGACTTTGCGTTTAGATGAAACCATGATAATTCGTAATTCGTAATTCGTAATTCGTAGTTAAAAGTGCATAGATAAGTCAGTTTTATCTTAAATAAAGATAATACGCATTTTTTATTTTCCATAACTAAAATTAGTTGCCCAGTTCTCCAATTACGAATTACGAATTATATCGGTTGAGTAGGAAAGAAGGGAGCCAACCAAAGTTGTATCTGAACATCCCAACCGAGAAGAATAGCAATTGCTGTCGCTGCGATCGCAACACCACCTACACGCTGCAACACTGCACTATGGCGGCGGACATTGAAGATGCGTTTGCTAAGTACTCGCCCACCGTAGGCGATCGCTAATAAAGGCAAACCTGCTCCGATTCCATAAACAACCAGCAGCCAAAATGCACCTGCGACTTGATGATTAACTGCCGCTAAGACTAAAATTCCTCCCAAAACTGGCCCAGCACAGGGAGTCCACAAAAGCCCCAACTGAGTCCCTAACCAGAATTCTCCCATAAGTCCAATTCGTGGGGGTTTCTTAGCCCAATTACCGACCGGAATATAAGTAAATATTCGGTAACTCCAGGTGGGGAAAATTGCGAGTAATCCTAAAAATAAAAGAAGTGCGATCGCGCCATTCCGTAATAAATTAGCCAAACCCGTAAACCAGGCTGATGTTACACCGATTAAACTACCTGCCAGTGCAAAACCAGCGATTAATCCCCCCACCAGCGCGACTGGGCCGTAAGTATGGGATTGGAGCGAGCGGCCTAATAGCACTGGTAAAATCGGTAAAACACAGGGTGAAAGGACATTCAAAACTCCCCCCAGTAAAGCGAGACTAATTGATAAAGTAGAAGTCGTCATAATTCCTTCTACCCCAATAGCTGGCGGATAGTTTGCTCTATTTTTTCGTATGCCCCTTCACCAATATGGTCATATTGTAGTAAACCCTGGCGATCGGCTAGAAATATATGGGGCCAATACTGATTTTCGTAGGCGTTCCAAGTTTTATATTCGTTATCCACTGGAACCGGATAAGTAATTTGGTGTTTTTGCAACGCCTTTTTTATATTGTTCGGATCTCGCTCAAAAGCAAACTCTGGTGTGTGGATACCAATCACCTTGAGTCCCTGCGCCTCATACTGCCGATGCCATTTAGTAATGTAGGGCAGGGTACGCTGACAGTTAATACAAGCAAAAGTCCAAAACTGGATCAGAATAACACTGCCTTTGAGATCGGCGATCGCTAAAGGAGTAGAATTAAGCCACTGACTGATACCCTGAAACTCTGGTAAACTCTTTCCTACGGGAGTTTTTACTGCAATACTTTCCGAGTCTTGCGTATTATTACTTATTGCCGGAGAGATAGAAGGGGCATTCACTTTTCTGAAGTTGGAAAGTGTTGTGGCTGCACCGATTCCGACAACCCCTAAGCCAATATAAAAAAGTAACTGACGACGGTGGAGCAGGTTGTGATTCATCAGAATTTCTCCTGTTGATGTCAAAGCGCCAAAGTATAGGGATTGGCTTAAGATTTTCCTGGTAAGCAGCCCCTAATCTTACAAGAAAAGTGAGATGCAAAGCTGTGGCTAGGGCTTGGTGGAAGCCGGGGATTGCTTCATAGCATCACCAGCTTTGTCTTTGCTCATCGCGTCACCAGCCTTATCTTTACCCATAGCATCTTTGCCCATCGCACCGCCAGCTTTATCTTTACTCATCGCGTCACCAGCCTTATCTTTACCCATTGCATCTTTGCCCATCGCACCGCCAGCTTTATCTTTACTCATCGCGTCACCAGCCTTATCTTTGCCCATCGCATCTTTACCCATCGCACCGCCAGCCTTATCTTTACCCATCGCATCTTTACCCATCGCATCGCCAGCTTTATCTTTGCTCATCGCAGGAGAGGCTTCAGGGGCAATTTGATTGTTGCTTGCAGGACTGCTAGAGCAAGCAGTGAGACTGGCGGTTAAACTTAAACCAGCAATTAAACAAAGTATTTTCCAGTTCATATTTTTTTTCGTCCTTTGGATAGTTCTTTTTGTATTGATTGACTCAGGGAAATTAAGCTATAGCACATTCTTAAAGGCTATTGAGGTAAAAAAGATGCCTTTTTTATAGAGGATTTCATCAAACTTTTGGTACTGACATTTGATTTATCCCCAACATCCAAAGTATCTCTATGAGGACTGAGAGCTTATTGAAACTAAGCCATGATTTTCATAAATTTATCCCTTGAGAAAATTCAGTTAATTCTCAGCATTTTCTCAGGTATTCATGGTAGTTCAAAGCAGAACCTAATTTAGGTATCTATTATCTCAGCAAAACCTCATGCTGAAGTCCATGAGCTATCTGAACTTTAGAACATGCAAAAATTGGTGCTTAAGACTTGATATAAAATATATACGGCAGCAAGCTACGCAAGCAAATTTTCTTTTGTAATATTTTGTTAGTGAAGAATATCTGCGCTTTAACGATCCTGATACTAATCTATGGTTAACAGAGAAACAAAGCGACTTTTAGAAAATTTTAGAAATCTATATAAATCTGACCATTATGCCAGCGCTAATTAGCGATTAGGGTGGGCAATGTTACCCACCCTCACACTCTAACCTGCTACAGCTTCAGCAGGGGCTGCCTGAACAGCAGTTATGGGTAGATAAACACTAACTTTTTTCCGGGTTTTGCCCTTTCTCTCAAACATTACAACACCATCGATTAAGGCAAACAGAGTGTCATCGCTACCAATACCGACATTGTTACCAGGGTGGAATTTAGTACCGCGCTGACGCACGAGAATGTTTCCTGCACGCACAACTTGACCGCCATAACGCTTGACACCCAAACGTTGAGCGTTAGAATCACGACCGTTACGTGTACTACCTGTTCCTTTCTTATGAGCCATGATTTCCTCTTTTGTATCTACTTCTTTTTATTATTCAGCAGCGACTTCAACTTCTTCGGCAGGAGTCTCATCTAAAACGGGGCTTTCCTTCTCCGCTTCTCCTTGGGCAACAAACACTTCACCGTTAAGGGTGATGGAGTCAATCATAAGTCTGGTAATTTCTTGACGATGCCCCCGTTTTTTGCGGGTTTTCTTTTTCGGCTTCATCTTGTATACCAAGACTTTACGACCTCTGTAATGTCGCATTACAGTCCCTTCTACAGTCGCACCTGTCACTAGTGGCTGTCCAATGCTGACTTCGCCATCGTGCTGCACGAGTAATACGGAGTCTATTGTAACTTTTTCATCTGGTTCGGTAGGAAGCAGTTCAATATCATAAAACCGCCCTGGCTCTACTCGTATTTGTTTGCCGCCAGTTTCAATAATTGCGTAGGTCATTAAATTGTCCTTGAGGTTGCCGTACAGGTAGCTGGTTTTTATCTCCTGTAGAGAGGCTTTTGCCAGCTTTTGTAATATGTCTACCTGATCCGAGCAGGAATTAGACAGACAATCTAATATTATATTTTATTCACAGGTGGTAAGTCAAGCTTTTATTTGCCAAAATTCGTGGTGGCGATCGCTTACCCAAAAACCAGAATCAATATTTATTAGTTAAATACTGCTTCCATCTTAGGGATGATTTCTACAAACTGGAAGAAATATTTTAGACTCAAACTTATAGTTTCTTGTCAATATCCACACATTTTTATTCTTTGTTTTAAAATGAAATTTACGCGCTTAATCTAATAGTTCTTTACAGAGTTAAGGGAATCGACAAAAATCAAATTCATACATTTAAACCCAATCTTCAAAACAGGAGATGGACTGTCATGACACAGCAAAATGCCACCCGACTTTTTCAAGCTGTAAAACAAGATCAAGCATTACAGCAAAGACTCAAGGCAACAGCCGATCCAAAAGCCTTCATCAAGATTGCCAAAGAGCGTGGCTATGACTTCACGGCTGATGAACTGGAAAATGAAATCAACAAGTTATCTGAAGAAGATTTAGCCGCCATCGTTAATCCAGGATGGGGAACTAGACGGCACCTTAATCCTAGATAATTCCTATTCTAAGAAACTGAAAGTATAGGAACAACTCAATTGATAAGTTTTGCTCCTCAAGGGGACACCGTTGGATCATCTCCTTGAGGAGCATTTCTATTAAACTCAGTAACTTTGCTTACTATCTTCTCACCCGCTTAACTCATGAGTTAGGATGGCTATATTTTAATCAGGTGATATGAAAAGAATAGAAGTTGAGCAAAGAACTATTTTAATTGGTTTAGCTGGTAGCCACGGCTATGGTTTAAATCGTCCTGATTCAGACTTTGATTATCGGGGAGTATTTATTGCACCTAAAAGATACTACTTGGGATTCGATCGCATCGAACAAAAAGATACTGGTTGGGATGAACCAGGAATATTTCCATTTGTTGATGGTAACAAAGACACAGTTATATATGAATTAAGAAAAATTCTCCAGTTATTAGCGGGTGCAAATCCCAATGTTTTAGAATTGCTCTGGTTAAATAACTATCCTTTTGTCAACGCAGTTGGACAGCATTTAATTAATCATAAGCAGCTATTTTTGAGCAAGAAGGTAAAACATACTTACACTGGTTATGCCTTCGCCCAAATTAAAAAGATGGAAACTCATCGCAAATGGTTATTAAAGCCGCCGCAAAAAAAACCAATTCCATCTGACTTCGCCATAGAAGACGAAGCACCCCTCAGTAAAGATGAGCTAAATGCTTTTCTGGAGTATCTTTATAACTTAATCAGAGGACGGATTGAGTTTTTAGAAGAAGCGGAGCAGTTATACCAATTGTTAACAGCAGATATTGATTTTAAAGGAGTCTTAAAACAATATACTTTACCCGATGAGACTTTAGAATATACTCAACATTTAACCAATAGCCGTAAAGATTTTATCCGTCTGCTTCAAAAAAGCCAAAGTTATCAAATAGCTTTAAGAGAATGGAAAGCTTACTTATCTTGGCAGGAAAATAGAAATCCGGCTAGGGCAGAAATGGAAAGACAGTCGGGTTTTGACCTAAAACATGGGATGCACTGCATTAGATTGTTACGCAGTGGAGTAGAAATCTTGCAGCAAGGTGAAGTGATTGTAGATAGAAGAATAGCTGGTGATGTTGATGATTTAAAAGCTATTTTAAAGGGTGAGTATTCTTATGAGCAGGTGATGAAAATGGCAGAAGATTTGGTTGCTGAAATGGAAGTTGTTTACGAACAGTCCGCCCTACCTCACAAACCTAATTTAGAGCAAATTAATGAGTTGTGTATGGAATTAGTAGAAATGCAAAATTGGTAAATAAAAAAGTGAAGCCTTGGGAATTATGAGTCTTTAATTCTGACATTTTATAACCTGAAAATTAGGAAAGGGAAAGTAATTCCCAATTCTCTCCCTTTCCTTAAAAGCTACTTCCTTTCTGGATGCGCTGCATCCTCTGGTGAAGGATTACCCATCTGATTAATTGTGGCAATCATCTGATACAATCGCCCCAAGTCCCGTTGATTGAAGTACAAAATGAGGCGGGGTAGTTCAGCAGTTTCATCTTGTGCTTCTTGAGGTAATGCCTGACTTTTTTCAATCCGTCCCTTAACAAGAATGTCACTAAAATCAGCATTGAGTTGCTTTACAAGAGCGTTTGATATATCTGTCTTCAGGCGAATAACTAACTGATTACTGACATAACGACAGGAGTGATAAACCTGGTAAAAACGAGTAATGGCATCATAAGCCACATCCAGGTTATCTGTCACCGTGTAAAGGCTGGGGTCTTCAGGACTGACAAGACCATTTTCCACTAATTGCCGATCAATATATTCGCTCCAAGAACGCCAGTAATCACCACCAGGGCGATCGATTAAAACCAGAGGTACTGGGCCAAATTTCCCATTCTGGGTTAATGTCATACATTCAAAAGCTTCGTCTTGAGTGCCAAACCCTCCCGGAAATAAGGCTACAGCATCACTTTCTTTGAGGAGAAACAGTTTGCGCGTAAAAAAATATTTGAAGTTAATTAGCTTGGGATCGCCCTCTATAAATGGGTTTGCTTCTTGTTCAAAGGGTAACTGAATGTTTAATCCAAAGGAATTTTCTCGCCCAGCCCCTTCGTGACCTGCTTGCATGATTCCACCGCCACCGCCGGTCATCACCATAAATCCTAATTGAGAAATAGTACGAGCAAACTCAAGGGCCATTTGGTACTCTGGTGTATCTGGTGCTAGACGAGCAGAACCGAAGATGGTGACTTTGCGAACGTGTCGGTAATCATAAAACAACTGGAAACCGCGTTCCATATCTGCTAATGCAGCCGACAAGATTTTCCAGTCAAGACGCTCAATCTCGGTATCAGCTAGACGAATAATAGTGGCAAGTGCTTGCTGAATAAGTTGCCGATTTTTTAATGTCGGTAAACGAGCGATCAATTCAGCGATATCCGCCTGTAAAGACTCTAATGTGTCAAATGACGCAGATGAAGTCATGAGAACTGCTGCAACAATGGCATTATATTCTACGTGAATGAATCACACTCTAGCAAGCGGGATATAGCCCTGTGATGTAGAGTTAGAACTCTCCGAACTTAGCGCTTTAACCTCTTGTCTCTGTGTTCTCTGTGTCTGGAGTGGTTTGTTTATTTGGATATTTGATAAGCTTTAACAAAATAACAGTTAAAAAATCTAACAATTTTAGTAAACATACTCACTACATTTGCCACCCTTGTATTTTTAGGTAAATGTAGTTTTTTAGGTATTTGTAAAGTGTCGGGGAGTCTAGCAGATGAAGATATTGGTACTGAGTTGGGAGTTTCCGCCCAGGATTGTTGGGGGAATTGCACGGCATGTAGCGGAGTTGTACCCAGAACTGGTAAAGCTGGGGCATGAAATCCACCTGATTACGGCCGAGTTTGGTCAGGCATCAATGTATGAGGTGGTTGAGGGAGTAAAGGTACATCGCGTGCCTGTGGCGTATAGTAACGACTTTTTCCACTGGGTAGTCAATCTCAACCTGAGTATGGGACATCACGGTGGTAAGTTGATTTTGGAAGAAGGGCCGTTTGATTTAATTCATGCCCATGATTGGTTAGTAGGAGATGCAGCGATCGCACTCAAGCATAGTTTTAAAATACCACTAGTTGCCACAATTCATGCTACAGAATACGGACGCTATAACGGTATTCACACAGACATCCAAGGCTATATAAATGGCAAAGAAAACTTGCTGGCTTTCAACGCCTGGCGGATTATCGTTTGTAGTGATTATATGCGCCAAGAAGTAGAACGAGCATTACACAGTCCTTGGGACAAAATCGATGTCATTTATAACGGTATCCGAGCCGAAAAGAAGCAGCATCACATAGATTTTCATGCGCTGGATTTTCGCCGCCAATTTGCCACAGACAATGAGAAAATCGTTTATTACCTTGGTCGCATGACTTACGAAAAGGGTGTACCGATATTACTCAATGCTGCACCCAAGATCCTTTCAGAAATGGGAGGTAATGTTAAATTTGTCATCGTCGGTGGCGGCAATACTGACCATCTCAAGCGCCAAGCCTGGGATTTAGGAATTTGGCATCATTGCTATTTTACCGGTTTTCTCTCTGATGATTACTTAGATAAATTCCAAACTGTTGCTGATTGTGCTGTGTTTCCCAGCCTTTACGAACCCTTTGGGATTGTCGCTTTAGAAAGCTTTGCCTCCCGTGTTCCTGTAGTGGTTTCTGATACTGGTGGTTTTCCTGAAGTGGTGCAACATACCAAAACAGGTATTGTGACTTGGGTGAACAATCCCGATTCTTTAGCTTGGGGAATTTTGGAAGTTTTGAAAAATCCAGGTTATCGGCAATGGCTGGTAGATAACGCTTATAAGGATTTAGAGCGCCGCTTTAGCTGGCCGAAATTAGCTAGGCAAACTGAAGAAGTATATCAGCTAGTTGTCCAGGAGCGATCGCAAATTGCCTGGTAATCAATCAAGTATACTGTTCTATATATGACATCAGGGACAGCTTCATTTAGCTGTCCTTGACAAGTGGATAAATGTAAACTTTGTTTAAAGTTGCATAAAATCTTAATCAACTTTTGATAAATCCACAATAGGCACTGCTGTAATTTCTTCAGCAGGGCAAATTTAATCTGGTTTTGGCGTTGCTTAATAGCAGTATGTATCAATCCAAATAATAGAGACGGGATAGTTCACACCTCTACAAAGGTTTTGAAATCAAACTGAATCAGCAACGCCAAACTTTCCTATTCAGTCATCTCCTAGAGAGAAATCTAATTTATGGCGATCTCAACCGAACTAAGTGTTAACTCAGGTACGTCTGCGATCAAAGCCTCTACCCGTACTGGAATGGGGGCTATTCCCTACAAAGGAGGAACAGCCTTTCGGGTTTGGGCGCCATTTGCTTCAGCAGTTTATGTGGTTGGAGATTTTAATAACTGGTCTACAACTGCAAATCTCCTCGCCTCTGAAAATAATGGATACTGGTCTGTGGATGTTCCTAAAGCTGAAGAAGGTCAAAAGTACCGCTATGTGATTAAAGGTGGTTTCATTCCTGCTGATTCTGTATGGTGGCGTACCGATCCTTACTGCAAACATGTCCTCAATAATGACGGCGCGGATGGTGTAATTGTCACCGATAAGTTTGACTGGGGAAGCGATACCTTCAATATGCCATCGTGGAATGAATTGGTGATTTATGAGTTGCATGTAGCTTCTTTTAATAGAACCGAGAAAAAGCCCGGAGATTTCAGTTCAATTATCGAGAAACTAGGCATCTTAAAAGACTTAGGCATTAATGCTATTGAACTGATGCCGATTTTTGGTTTCCCAGGAGAATACTCTCTAGGCTATAACCCTGCTTTCCCCTTTGATATAGAAAGTAATTATGGCGATCCTAGTCAATTTAAAAACTTTGTCAAAGAAGCCCATAAAGTTGGCATAGCCGTCATTCTCGATGTAGTTTATAACCATTTTGGTAGTGGAGAACTAGATTATTCTCTACGGCAGTTTGATGGTTGGAATCAAAATAATGAGGATGGAATCTATTTCTATAACGACAGACGAGTAGAAAGTGGTTTTGGCCCTCGCCCAGACTATGGTCGGGGTGAAGTGCGGCAATATATCCGTGATAATGCTCTGATGTGGCTGGAAGAATATCATATAGATGGTTTACGGTTTGATTCCACTGTGAACATTCGTAATATTTACGGCAAAAACAACGAGCCTGCAAATGATATTCCAGAAGGCTGGAATTTGATGCAACGGATCAACAATGAAATAAATAGCAAGATGCCGTGGAAGATTACCATTGCCGAAGACTTGCAAAATAACGAATGGATTAACCGTAGTACAGGAGCCGGGGGAGCAGGATTTGATTCTCAGTGGGGTAGTTTCTTTTATTATTCAATTTTGGAAGCGGTGGTGGCTCCAAGTGATAGCGCCCGTAATATGTACAGCGTTCGGGACGCAATTTTGCAAAGGTTTGAAACTGATGCTTGGAAGCGAGTTATCTACAGCGAAAACCATGACGAAGTAGCGGATCTTAACCACAAAGTTCGCCTCCCAGAAGCAATTTGGCGTGGTAATGCAGATAGCTGGTTTGCCCGCAAACGCTCTACCTTAGCAGCATCTCTCGTGTTTACATCTCCTGGAATTCCGATGATTTTTCAAGGTCAGGAATTTCTGGAATGGGGAAGTTGGAAAGACTCTGGCACTTTAGATTGGAGCAAAAAAGATAGATTTTGTGGTATTTGGGATCTTTATCAGTCGTTAATTCGTTTACGCCGTAACTGGAATAACAATACCAGAGGTTTGCAGGGACAGCATGTAAATGTACATCATGTCAACAATAACGACAAAGTTATTGCCTTTCATCGTTGGGACAACGGCGGGGCAGGGGATGATGTAGTTGTTGTTGTGAATATGGGCGATCGCTCCTACGATAGCTATAGTCTGGGCTTTCCTCGTGGCGGAACTTGGAAGATAAGATTTAACAGCGACTGGAACGGCTACAGCCCAGATTTTGGCAACCATCTTGGTTATGATACCTTTGCCGATCGCAATGACTCTGATGGAATGCCCTTCCGTGCCAATGTTGGCATTGGCCCTTATAGCGTCTTGATTCTCTCTCAATAACAAGACTTACACAAAACTACATGCGCTCTGGGCAATTCTTAAACAATTCGTAATTCATAATTTGTAATTACGAATTACGAATTACGAATTACGAACTATGATGAATTGCCCCTACTTGAGAATAGGGGTTCTGGCTAAAGTTTTGCGTAAGTTCTGTGAGGAATACAGTCATGAAAGCGATCGTCATGCATGAAAGAGGGGATGCAGAAGTCCTACACTACGAAACCTTTCCAACACCGAAACCGATCGCTAATGAGGTTTTAGTCAAGGTTCATGCTGCTACGGTAAATCACACAGATATATTTCACCGCTCAGGAAGGTTTTTTATTCAAAAAAATTTGCCCCATATTTTGGGTATGGATGTAGCAGGGGAAATCGTAGAATTGGGTGCAGGGGTAAAAGATTGGCAAATAGGCGATCGCATAGTTGCTACTTTTGAAGCCTTGGGAAGAGAAAGAAATGGTGCTTATGCCGAATATACCACCCTCCCAATCAACCAACTCCACCGTATTCCCAATGGACTGAGTTACATTGACGCTGCCAGCATTGGTTTAGCTTTCACAACTGCTTGGATTGCCCTATTTTATAACGGTGTGCTAAAACAGGCAGAGCGAATTGTGATTCATGCAGCATCTAGTGGAGTGGGAACCTCTGCAATTCAAATTGCGCGTTGGCAGAATGCTCAAGCGATCGCCATCAGTGACAAAAACAAGGCAGAGCGATTACACCAACTAGGAGCCGATTTTGTCCTCGATCGCCACTCTCCTGATTTAGTAGAGCAGGTGATGGAGATAACCGAGGGACAAGGCGCTACTCTTGTGCTGGACTTAGTAGGACGGACAACATTGCGATCGTCTATTAGTATGCTGGCAAACAAAGGACGGATTGTTTGTGCTGGGACTCTCAGTGGTGATGTGGCAGAAATTAATGTCATGGATCTACTGATGAAAAACGCCAGCATTCAAGGTTCATTTGATCTGATTCAACCGCAAGATTTCGACCAAATTTTGCAACACTTCGCCGACGGAATATTTCAACCTGTGATTGACTCCGTTTTGCTCCTACAAGAAGCAAGTGCTGCCCACAAGCGAATTGAGGACAAACAGGCATTTGGTAAAATTATCCTCGTGCCTGATGCCAAATATTACGGTTGAAGAAGAATCCAGAAATCAGAATCAAGACCAGCAAATCTATCATTTGCTGGGGGTCTTAAACCCATTTATTCAAACATTTACAGACTTGCTATCCGTCAGCCATACAGAATACATTTTTCATTCTGACTTCTGAATTCTGTTTTGATAAAACTTAATAATTTTTTCGGAAATTGTTAGTCAATTTTCCGGAAAGATTAAAGTTATTATTGTTTCCATAAACACAACTATTTGTGTAGTCCAGCAAAGCAAATTTGGATTAATTACCAAATGCTAACTGCTGCTATTTGTTGTGAATTAATTTGGTCGATATTTATCTACCAGGAGAAAAATTAATGGCTATTGAAATCTTGCAAACAGATGACCAATACGTACTAAACCACTGCACTAAATTTCTTGCCAGAGATAATACAGACCCTCGCCATAACTTTGGACAATTGAGTGATGACGATCCGCGATCTCGTATTTCTGAAGCTTGGCGATTTCCGATTATCGATAGTTACAGCGATGGTAGTGATTTTGTCAAAAGTTATTCTTCTAATGTAGTGACTTTCGTATATCAGCAACCAGGAGCCACGCCACCAAAAAATGTTGCTGTGATTGGAACCTTTGCCAACCTTTATGAGCCAATTCCACTCAAGTCTGTCAACTTTGTTGGCGAACCTACAGGATATTATGCTTTATCGATTATCGTACCGAAAGGACAATTTCACACCTACAAATTTATCGTCGATGGGCAAGCAATAATAGACCCAGTAAATCCTCAGCGTACCCAGCTTGACAACGGTCAATTATGGTCGCGATTTTTTACCCAATTATGTACTGAGCCATTGAACTTTGAAGATTGGGAATTTGACATTGTAGCTCGATTAGTAGATCATATTTTACCTTTCCGAACTAAGGAAGGGGAAAACTTTTTGAACCGTTATTACAATTTTTTGGGTAAACAAGATAAACAGGTGCAATACGCCTATGCTTATCGTCTAGATGAATCAGTAGGAGCAGCAAACTTTATTGACAACATTTTAGCTAGGGAAGAGAATCATCATTTAATTGATTACAAAATTTGCTTAGGTCAAATTAGCCGGATATTACGGCAGCGCAATCCCTACGTTGAGCCAAAAGATGTCTCTAAAGAGTTGTACATCGACCTGTATAACGAAATGGCTACAAACAAAGTTAACGGTTGGAATTATCAGCAATATCAAGAACCCCTTTTCTTCCTGCAATTACTGCGCCGCCACACATTTACAGGTGCATTTTCTCATCCTAAATATGGTGGAAATGTGGGAGGAACAGGTTGGGCTTATCTATCAGAAAGGTATACAGATAAGAGCGGCAAAACCTTATTTGATTGGCGCAGAGCGATAGAAGCACCCCTTGGACTTAACAGCGATTATCGAGGCTAATTGATTTTCCCAGGAGAAGATATATGCAAACAGAATTTGATGTAGTGATTATTGGTAGTGGCGCTGGAGGTTCCCCCATTGCCTACACTTTAGTGAAGGCTGGGAAATCAGTGCTGATTCTGGAAAAAGGCCCACTATTTCGACCCCAGTATCAGAATCCTCAAGGGTTAAGTGACTTTAAGCGCGATGAATTGTTTGCTGATGGCCCAGAAAAGCGTATCCGCGTTCCTGGAGTTGCTAATCAGAACGAAGCCTTTTATTCTAGCCACGTTGAACCAGATATTAACGACGAGCCGCATATCTACCGCGATCCCAATGGACAAGACCGAGCCACAATTGAAGGTTATACGGCTCAAGTAGTAGGCGGGGGTACTCAACTTTATGGTGGCGTTTCCCTGCGGTTCACACCCACCGATTTACGGCTCCAAAGCTTTAATGCTGGACGTAAAGACTTAAAGAATGACCCGAATGGGGATGTGCAAAGAGAAGCGCGTGATTGGCCTGTGAGTTACGACGAGCTAGAACCGTACTATGTGAAAGCCGAATATCTTGTAGGTCTTAACGGTACAGCAGACAATCAACTCAAGCCTTTTAGTAAAGATAGCTATCAACCGCCCCTAGAACCTAACCCAATTAGCAACTATGCGAAATTTGGTATGGACAAGGTAGGCGAACAATTGGGTAAAGGTCAGCCGATTAAGCCCTACCGCACACCGCTAGCGGTGATTACCCGCGATCATCAACCTAGTGGACGCAAAGTTCCCAAAGATCCCGAAACCATCAAAACCAGTTATGTGAACCGCTTTGGCTGTCCTCTAGGTGTGAAATCAAGTACTTGGGTATCTTTACTTAGCCCGATCGCTAACCAACCAAATTTTGAAATTCGCACAAACTGCGTAGTCACCCATCTCGAAAGTGAGGGATCGAAAGTTAGCCGAGTCGTGTACCGCGATCCGAGCGGCAAAACCCGGTTTGCTCAAGGAAAGTTGGTAATCGTCGCTTGTTCTGCCATTGAATCGATTCGGTTGCTGAAGCTGTCAGGACAGCTGAGTTCCGAATTCAATCAACGCATCAACCAAAATGATTTATTAGGTAAATACTTCCTTACCCACTGTTTTGGAGGTGCTAGCGCCCTGATGCCCACTCGCAGCGATAAAACCTTAGCTCTTGATGCTGATTGGGCAACCGATGTTTGCGCCACTGACGACTTTCTCAAAAGCAGAGGACTTTGGGCAGGTGGGGCAATCTACAACAATACTTCCGATCAAGCCTTGCCTATTTCTCTCGGACGTACCCACGGTAGTCGTGATTTAGACACACTTTGGAAAGGCTTCATCGAAGACACTAGTTTAGCGGCTCAAGGGTTGACGGACTTTTTGGACAACAACATGGGTAGGGGTTTATCCGTCAGCTTTATGGCCAATCAAGTACCCCTGAAGACCAATCGAATTGAACTCCATCCCACAATTAAAGATAAGTGGGGTCGTCCTGTGGCTCACATCATCAAAGAATGGCACAGCCACGATAGATATCTCATGGACACCTTGGCGGAAATGTGCGGCCAGGTTTTGAAGTTGGGTGGTAATTCAATTCCAGGCGAATTCAAATTTGAATTTCAAGGTCAAGGTGGCGTGTACCTGGCAGAAAACGCCTTAGCACGGATTGCTAACCATATTCTTGGCGGAGCTAGGTTTGGTACTGACCGCAAAGACTCGGTGCTAGACCGCAATTGCAAAGTTTGGGACTTTGATAACCTCTACGTCACCGATGGCTCATTTATGCCGACATCGGGAGGCGCAAACCCCACGTTGACAATTCAGGCCAATTCTTTTCGGGTAGCTGACGAATTACTTAAGAGGCTTTAACTTTATGGATCCAGCATTTAACGACATTCAAACCAATCCGTGGAACGAGATTTTTAAAGTCGTCTTTTTTCCCGATCGCATTTACCATGCCGAATACCTCAACGCTACCCGCAGCCCCCGCTACCGTTACAATGTGCGAGAGGTTCGCAGCTATTTGGGTATCAATGCCCTCAAGGGAGAGGTATATCTCGATGGGAAATTTATCAGTAATTTTCTGCGACTGGAATACAGATCCAGTCGTTTAGTAGAGCAAGTACGCGAGAAAAAACGGTTGCTCAGTAACGATCTGATTGCCTGGGTGAAACTGTTACCGGAAGATGAAAGTAAGAAAGGAGAAAGCAGGGTAAAGCTGCACTATTGCCCGTGGATTGATGCTTACGAAGTAGAGATTTGGGAAACCTTAGAAGCTCCTAATACCAGCTACCACGATTTTCAAATTTTGGATCAAATGGGGCGTAACGGGCCAATTACGCGAGTCAAGGCATTTAACCCAGCTTTGCGAGATATCAAAGCACTAAAGCAGATAGAATTGGCATTTCGGGAAAACGATCGCAATTTACCCACTGGCTACCAAATTAGTGATGCTGATGCATGTTGGGATAATGACTATTCGCGATCGCACCAAGAACCCCGGACTCAAGAACCCAGTTCACAGCAAAACACGATTGCAGATCAAAACTACCTAATTAACTTCCAACGCGGTTGGTTCTTGCAAGCACCAGACATTCAGCCTGTGCGCTATCGGAATGCAATGATGGATGGCGACAATCCAGATCGAGCAGACGACAACATTATTGATATGCGCTGGATTGTTCAACGGGAACTAGGCGGTTCCAACATCTTCTTCCACGAAGTGACAATTCCTCCCGGCAAAGTGGAAGGCACTCACCAACATATTGGTACAGAAGAATTGTACTACATCACCGAGGGAGAAGGCATTGCTTATATGCGTGTCGGCGACGATCCAGCCACAGACAAATACCCAACTGTAGAACGTCAAGTCATGGGACTGGGGAACCGCGAATTTAAAGAACTCCCGGTGAAATCAGGTAGCATCATTTTTACCAAAAGTGGTGGGATGCATGGCATTCGTAACCCTGGTACAAAACCCCTGAAGTTCGTTGCTTTCTTGTATCACACAATTTAATTTCCGTACCTAATTCTGAACAACTGTTGCTATGTTTATTGTTCATTCTGACAGTGTTTTTAAAGTCGATCCCAATACCCCGCCTGACTATAATCGGGGTAATCCGTTGCTGAAGTTGCTGAATTTTCTCGAACGCGCCCAACTAGCAGCTGAACGTGAATTCTATTTAACAGGGGAGTCGCAATACCTATTTCCTTATGAGTCTCTAGTTTTATATGGGCCTCAGGGGAATGATGCGAATATTCTCGACCCGACTGTGCAGGATAATAAAACAGATTTCCAAAAGCAAAATGTCAAGGATTTTGTTAGTACCGATACCTTTTTAATTCGGGGTTTGGTGACTGTGGGAGACTGGACAGGGCCGTTTTTGCGAGTTTCTTACCGTGGCGGCCCTGATACTAAACTATCTGTTGCTGCAAACCATAAATTGGGGGAAAAGATTAAACTTTGGATTAAAGTCGCAGGTGTAGCAACTCCATCACTGATTTTGGTGCCGTATAATCCCTTAAGCGATCGCTATGAAGTTGAGTTTTGGGGTTATCCAGGCAACGATCTGCGAGATCAGCTAGACGACAAAGGACGCAATGCCCTAGATCGCGGTGAACTCCAGGTACGAAATGATTTAGTACATGGCAGCATAGCAGACTTCAACCGGGAAGCATTAAGCGATCGCTATATACTAGATGTTGCCCCCACAAACACGATGCATCCGATACTACCTCTGCATGTAGAGCTTGCTTGGGCAGACTTTAGCGAGAAAATTTGGGACTCCCAGAATGGGGCAAACTACCAGTACGAATTCAACATGATTGTCCGGGGATGGGATCATTTTTTAGGAACAGGTATCAGTTCTAACCCTCACGGTGGTATTGGCTTTTTAGAGTATCGTAATTTAATGTCTAATTATGGACGCTATTCTAGCAAACCCGAATTGGGCCGCCAGTTAAACTCATGGAACTTCAACGCCTTTGGTAGCAAAAATCATGGCAACGGTTTTGAACGATTCTTTGCGGTAGATTACATGGATTTGCACGTCCTCAATGCTAGTTGTGGGATTGGTTTACATCGCCATCGTGATAACCAGGAAGTTTTTCTGATGATGGATGGTCAAGGCTTCATGGTAGTAGGAGATTGGTGCAAAATGCCAGAGCGAGAACGCTGCTTTGAAATCCGTACACTACAAGCCGGACACTTTGCCATGCTCAAAGGTGGTAATCTTCACGCTTTAATGAATGCTACAGATGAACAAGTTTCTCTGTTTATGTTTGGGGGATATGATTAATGTAACTTTGATAACATTATGGACTTCCAACAAATAAATTATCTAACCTTGTGGGGTATTTTTTTATTTGGAAGTCCCTAACGAAAACAGAATTGGATTCTTTGTCGGCATTCCTAGCTATTCAGAATATTTTTAAATATTCTCAGCAACTACGGAAGAATCTTAAGAGTGACAAGTAATACCTAGTCTATTTGAGATTTCATCTGACCAGAATTAAACACCACAAGCAATGTGGAGATTTTTGTATAAGTAAGTCGGTGCAAATATTTCCAGCTATGTTAAGGAATTTTAATGTAGGGTGTGTTGTCGCAGAGCGCAACGCACCGTCAACAATCTCAGGTGCGTTAGCCTACGGCATAACACACCCTACAGCTAATTTATATTTCTTCATATACATTGAATTTTTCTCACCGACTTACTTAGTAGCGCAGAAAATTAATGATTACTCTGCGTTATTTTACGTGAAAAAACAGTACAAGCCCTGTACGCTGGAAATTTTACCCACTAAGGTGCGACAGTTAAGCTAATGCACGTCTAAATTGCATATTTTTCGTTAAGACTGTCATTTGTCATTGGTTCTTCACAAAGGACAACTGACTAATGACAAAAGACAAATTTCACGAAGAAATAAGCAATCAAAATGTGTCACAGCCTAGCAATAATTGCAGTTTGCTCCAGAAGCTTAGTATGACAAAGGCATTCCCAAGCATAGCAAGGCGCTTGAAAAATATAGGAATCAAGTTGTTGAACATGGGAACCTTCCTAATAACCCGTTTTATCGAAAACTGGAAACGCTACTTCTTGGGTGACACTGTTGAGGTCAGCCCTTCCCCCTCACCCTCCTTTGATGTGCGTCCTTCCTTAGCGGGCCCAGTCCTGAGTTTGGGAGGGGGTGGCCCCGATGTCGATGATGCTATCCAGTGGATGATTAACCAAGTTAGGGGAGGTAGTAACTCCGCTACCAAGGTTAATGTTGTAGTTCTCCGCACGAATGGTAATCACGATTACAATCGGCTAATTTATGCCATGACGGGTGTAAACTTTGTGGAAACTCTTCTGATTCGCAATAGAGAAGAAGCAAACAAAGCCGAGATTTTTGAAAAAATCAAAAAAGCTGATGTAGTTTTCTTTGCTGGCGGCGACCAATGTCAATACATCCGCAACTGGAAAGATACCAAGCTTGAAGCTGCTGTTAAGTCAGTTTACCTTAAGGGAGGCGGTGTTGGTGGCACTAGTGCGGGGGCGATGATCCAAAGTGATTGTGTCTATGATGCTTGTGCTTCTTCTGAAAAAGGCATTGAAACTAGAGACGCACTCGAAGATCCTTACCGGGACATTACTTTTACTTACAACTTTTTCAATTGGAGTAATTTAAAAGGAACTATCGTAGATACACACTTTGACAGGCGGGAAAGAATGGGCCGAATTATGGCTTTCATTGCCCGTCAAATTAAGGATGGTATATCTAGCAGTGTTTTAGGCATAGCGGTTAGTGAAAGTACATCGGTTCTTGTGGATAAAAACGGCTTGGTGAAAGTTATGGGTAGGGGTGCGGCATACTTTGTACTTGGCAATCATACGCCAGAAGTATGCGAACCCCGAACGCCTTTGACCTTTTCCAATTACAAAATTTGGAGAGTTCGCAGTGGTGACACCTTTAACTTAAAAAACAGACCAACCTCTGGGTACTATCTGAGAAGTGTTAAAAGGGGACGGATTGATTCAAATCCTTATTGATTTGGGAATTGGGAATGGGGAATGGGGAATGGGGAGTTAAAACTTGAAGGTTGAGCCTCAGAAGCTCAACTTCCACCTTCAGAAGCTCAACTTCCACCCTCAGAAGCTCAATCTCTAAGTTTTAACTCCCCCTCCCCAATGCCCAATGCTCCTTTACTTTTTACCAGGGGACTACACCATTCTCATCAAAAAACCCTCCGCTAGAACCATCATCAGGTAGAGTAGCAAGTTTAATTGCTGCGATCGCTCCTTGCTCAACACTGCGATACCCTTGGTATTGATTAATGTCAGTTGCTGTGAAACCAGGGTCAGCAGCATTGACTTTAATCGGGGTATCTTTAAGTTCAGCAGCTAACAGAACTGTGATGGCATTCACTGCTGTTTTTGATGAGTTGTAATCTTACAGAAGTCGTGATTGGCTGTCGTGTTTCCACTAGTAGTGATTCACACTTCAGATAGCGGTTAAGAAAATATTTGCGGTTTACACTAGCAATTGACTCAAAAATCATTGAAGAAGGTAGATATGCAAACCAAACAGCTTGGTAATTCGGAGCTTCACATTACCCCAATCGGCTTTGGTGCTTGGGCGATTGGTGGAGGTGGATGGGCTTTTGGTTGGGGAGCGCAGGACGATAGAGAATCCATTGAGGCAATTAATCGCGCTCTCGATCTCGGCGTTAACTGGATTGACACCGCAGCTATCTATGGTTTGGGACATTCTGAGGAGGTTGTTGCTAAGGCACTCAAAGGTCGATCTAGTCGCCCCTACATTTTTACCAAATGCTCAATGATCTGGGATGAAAAGGGCGAAATTGGTCGCAGCCTGAAGGCGGATTCTGTGCGGCGGGAAGTTGAAGCTAGTTTGCGCCGACTCGATATTGAAACCATCGATCTCTATCAAATCCACTGGCCTAATCCAGACTCAGATATCGAAGAAGGCTGGACAACTCTCGCCAAGCTCAAAGATGAAGGGAAGGTTCGCTATATCGGGGTTTCAAACTTCAATGTTGAACAGTTGAAACGTATCCAGAAGATTGCACCAGTTACCTCATTGCAACCGCCTTATTCACTGGTTAAGCCTGATGTCGAAAAGGAAATTCTGCCTTTTTGTAAGGAAAACAACATCGGTGTAATTGTCTATTCACCGATGCAATCTGGGTTGCTTACAGGAAAGATGACATCTGAGCGGATTGCCAATTTACCAGACGATGATTGGCGCAAAGAGAGTAGTGAATTTCAGGAACCACGTCTATCTCGTAACCTGAAGCTAGTGGAGGTATTGCAGCACATTGGTAAGCAACACGATCGCTCTCCCGGAGAGGTAGCGATCGCTTGGACTTTAAATAATCCGGCGGTAACAGCTGCGATCGTTGGCGCACGCAATCCCCAGCAGGTGGATGGAATCATCGCTGCTGGGGAATTTCGCCTCAATCAACAGGAACTAGAGCAGATTGGGGCTTTCCTGCGCGAGAATCCATAAAAGAGGTTTTGCGTAAACTTTGAATAGTTGCGATCGCATGTTTCGCGACAATATCAATTTCCTCTTGGGTATTAAACCGTCCAATCCCAAACCGCACTGAAGCATAAGCTAGCTGTTGGGAACTTCCCAGCGCTGTCAGAACACTGGAGGGGGCAGTATTTGCCGAGGAGCAAGCAGATCCAGAAGAAACCGCCATTACTGGCTGCAATCCTAGCAAAAGTGCGGCTCCATCCACTCCCTCAACACTGATATTCAAGTTTCCCGCCAATCGCTGTTGAGGGTGTCCGTTGAGATGAATTCCCTCAACTTGGGAAAGCTGTTCCCACAAACTTTGTCTTAACTGGGTGAGGCGTTGGGTTTCTGTTGCTTGTTCTGCCAAAGCGATTTCTACAGCTTTCCCAAAGCCGACAATTTGCGGTGTATACAATGTACCAGAACGCATCCCCCGTTCATGTCCGCCGCCGTGTTGCTGAGGAGCCAGTTGCACTCTGGGTTCCCGCCTACGGACGTATAGCGCCCCAATACCCTTTGGCCCAAATACTTTGTGTGCGGTTAGCGACATCAAGTCAATTTTCATCCCTTGCACATCTAGGGGAATTTTACCAATAGCTTGGGCTGCATCAGTGTGGAAAATGATGTTGTAAGCACGGCATAGTTCCCCAATTTCTGCCAAAGGCTGTAACACGCCAATTTCGTTATTTGCAGCCATCACCGATACCAAGATCGTCTCAGGACGAAAAGCTTTGTTTAACTCAGTTAAATCTATCAATCCATCTTTTTTAACTGGGAGAATAGTAATTTCAAAACCGAGAGTTTTTAAATAGTTACAAGGGTCAATAACTGCATTATGTTCAGTTGCGACAGTAATAATATGCTGACCTTTCTTAAAATAAGCTTCGGCAACACCTTTTATAGCTAAATTATTAGCTTCTGTTGCCCCACTCGTAAAAACAATTTCTTCGGGAGTGGCGTTAATTGCTGCTGCTAAAATCTCTCGCGTTTGTTTGACAGCAGCCTCTGCTTCCCAGCCATAAACATGACCAATACTAGATGGGTTGCCAAACTTTTCTGTGAAGTAAGGAATCATTGCTGCTAATACCCGTTCATCTACGGGTGTAGTAGCATGACAATCAAGGTATATAGGACGAGTGGACATAATTATTAACTCAAAATTTGACTCAAGTTTTTTAATACACTTAGAACTTGATACAATTCGCTTTTTCGTTTTAAAAGTGTAAATTGGTCAGATATAGCATACCTTGGCTGATTTTGTTTGGCAAGCTTGAGGAAAATAAAATCACTGCCATTTGTTACTAATCCAAAAGTAGGTTTATCTTGACTAGGATCGGCTAACATATAAGCCAGTGCTTGGGGTATGGCTTCTAAAAGAGAAAAACTAGACCTTTTAGATTCAATTACTAACAACCATAATTTTTCTTGAATAACTAAAATATCAATTTTACCCCTAATAACTTCTTCTTCATTCTCCGCAGAAATTTCTATTGATTGCTCACCTCTTATATAAAAAGGCTCATCATAAAATCCAGCTAAATTTAGTAAAGGAGATAAAACTACTAATTTGACAGTTTCTTCTGACAAAGGAGGACGCTTGACTAAACGGAGAAAATGAAGTTTTACTCTGTCTAAATCTTGCTTTTCTAAATCTGTAATTTCCGGTAAATTATCAAACCATTCGATAAAGAACGCCTCCTCTTCGGCTAACTGTAGACCAAATCTTTCTTCCAGATAAGCAAGCCCGACATTTTGTGCTTGGATAAATTGAACCATAATTTCTTGAAAAGATGTAGTATAATTCTTATGACACTGCTCCAGTATTAACCTACGGATGAAAAGCAAAAATAATTAACTTAAAAGTTTTCCTAAACAAAACCTGGTTGTGTTTGGCATAACCCTAACAATTCTTGTTCTGAGTAGACTGTTTGACTTGAATTATAGACAACACAAGACCATTTTTTGGCAAACTTACACGCAAACTCTAGTGCTAGTTGCTCACTTCCTGAAGTTTTGCTGACATCAAGTAGAATGTGAGTCTACCTGCATCCAATCGTGTTTGCATGACTCACTTGGGACTTTACGTGGCTGCTAATTCCTGTAATTTAGTTAAAACTGCCTGAGCATGACCTTTGGCTTTTACATTCGGCCAAGCATAGGCAATAATTTTATCAGATGAAATGAGAAATGTTGACCGAGCAACACCCATATATTCTTTGCCCATAAATTTTTTTAAGCGCCAAGCGCCGTAGGCTTCTGTCAAAATATGTTCTGGGTCACTCAACAGGGTGATTGACAAGTTATGTTTGCTGATAAATTTACAATGGGACTTACCCGAATCTGGACTTACGCCTAAGATTTTTGCTCCGAGTGCGCTGAAGTCTTGATACAACTCGGTGAAATCTGTCGCTTCAGTGGTACAGCCTGGTGTGTCATCTTTGGGGTAGAAGTAGACAACAACCCACTGACTGCTGAAGTCATCGAGAGTGACTGCATTGCCATTTTGGTCAGGAGTGGAGAAATCTGGCGCTGGTTGTCCGACTTGGGGAATGTTGCTCATGATGGGGTGTGAGAGATAGCGTAAGCGTAGCTCGTTGTAGATATCGCTTTAGAATTGTACATATATTGGGCTATGCTTTACTAAACAAAAAACACCCAGAAAATAACCTTCTTCGAGTCATTAAATCCGAAAAATTTGTAGATGAAGACGGTAAAATATTTTACTGCATCCATAGCTAAGACAAACCATAACTTCTGGAATTTTTAAAACATCCTTTAAGAATTACGAATTACGTTAGCGACACGAGAAGGCGAGTCCGCGATCGCTTTTAGCGTCTCGTAGAGAGCGTCATTACGAATTATTTTTGGATTTGACGGATGACCTCAGCAACTGACCACGCTTGAGCGATCGCACCTCTGGGTGTGTGAGGTGAGTCACCATCAAAAATCTCAGAAATAGAACCCAGACAAGCGTTAAATAGGAAGTGATCTAGCAAGGGTTGCCAATCAAAAGGCAACGATTGTTGTGGATAAAAACGTTGCCAAGCCCGAATATATGGCCCAATTAGCCAAGTCCAAACAGTGCCTTGATGATAGGCGCGATCGCGTTGCTCTTGATTTCCCTCATATCTCCCTTTGTATTCGGGATCTCCTGGATCGAGACTGCGAAGACCATAAGGAGTCAGCAAGCTGGCAGTTACCAAATCTAGTACTTGACACCCTTGTTGTTCAGAAAATCCACAATGGTGCAGCGACAGCGCTAAAACCGCATTAGGACGAATTTGAAAATTCCGGCGATCGTCTGGCTCAATAGTATCGTACAAATAACCTAGCTGAGGATTCCAGAACTTTTGCAGCGAGGTTTTAACCTTTTGTGCTTGTAAAGCATAGCGCTGTGCTTGCTTATTGAGACGCGCTGGATCGCCAAATTTAAGCTGGCTCAAGTGGCTCAAGCGTTCTGCCCATTGACTCAGCCAACATAACGCTGAATACCACAGCGCATTGATTTCCACTGGCTTACCGTGACGGGGAGTGACGGGGTTTGCCCCAATTACCACATCCATCCAAGTGAGAGCTACACCACAAGCATCCCAACTAATTAATCCATCAATAGCATCAACTTGAATATTGTAGTGTGTACCACCAACAAAGGCTTTGTGGATTTGTTGAACTATGGGAAATTGCTCTGCCAAAAACTCCCAGTCTTGGGTAGCTTCTAAATAAAGCCCTAAAGTTTCAATCCACCATAGCGCCGCATCAATGCTGTTATAAAGTGGTTCACCATCATCATCAGGAAATGCATTAGGCATTAAACCGTGGCGACAGTAATGCCCAAAAGTCCGTAATACTCCTTTTGCCAGGTCAAAGCGCTGTGGAACTAGTGCCAACCCAGGTAAGGCAATTAATATGTCGCGTCCTCGCTCATTAAACCAGTGATAACCAGCAATGATTGTGGGGCCTGCTATTGAGCCTCGATAGACGATAAAGCGATCGCTTGCTTTGAGTAGTTTTTGCCAGAGTGGGGATTGGGAGTTTAATAACTCTTGCCTAGTCCCTCCTTCACTCCATCCAAAAATCTTAGAGAGCCGCTCTTGCTCTACCTCCACGGCTTCTGCAAAGGTTTCAGAGGTGAGAACACCTGCCATTGAGTCAGGAAAACCTACTCGTGCTTCTAAAGTGACCACATCTCCTGGTTGCAGTGTGACTATTAAGTAACCAGGACTGTAGAGGTCTTCTTTGTCACCTAATCCCCGTTTTGTCTCTTCAGACAATCCATAATTCCAATACCAAACTGCATCTGGTTGATATTTTCCTTGTGTCCAGCGCAAGTGCCAAGGTATACCGAAATTCCCAGATTTTTTTGCTTGCAGACAGACTTGCTGTTGCCCAAGCAATTCTGAAAACTGTAATCCTGAACTAGCAGTTTGCTGGTGGTGAAAATCACGTTCTGCTATCAGCAGTCGCAGCCGTAAAATTGCTGTATCACTTCCGTCATAGCGATATTGGATCAAAATTCGATGGCAAAATTGGGATTGGGGAACTTGGGGCCCCCTCTGGGTATTGGGTACTGGGTATTGGGAAGTATTCTTTCCTATTTCCAGTTCCTCGTTCTTCGCTCCTAATCCCCAGTCCCTAGTCCCCAGTCCCCAATCCCCAATCCCTACTAACCCATAAGGCATCACTAATTGTCTGGTTAACTGCCAGTTATTTTGACCCCAAGTCCATTTTGGAACTGGGTTAATATCAAAACACCGCAACAGTTGGTAGCCTGTCAGTTCAATCCGATCGTTGCCCCAAACATTTGTCCCTAACGCCACAACGCTCCCAGATACTTCTAAGCTAGCGTCTAAGTGCGAAAGCAGCAGATTTCGCCCAGAAGGCGGGTTTGTAGCGGTAAATAGCCAACCGTGATAAGTGCGCGTGCGGACATCAGAAACTGTACCACTGGCAAAACTTCCTAAGCCATTGGTAAGCAACCATTCTCTTGTATCTAAATCAAGCATTTGCTACTCAAAATCGTTATGAGTATGATATAGTCGTAACAGATCGTAATTAAACTGTGAGAGCGTGGATGGGCGAGTTTGACTTGACCCGAATTCCAGCGCTAATAAACCGATAAAGGAGAATTAGGTTAATGTCCCTTACTTACGGAACCGAAGGAAGCATCCGCGTTGGCCAACAAGCTCCCGATTTCTCAGCAACGGCTGTGGTAGATCAGGAATTTAAGACAATCAAACTTTCCGATTATCGCGGTAAGTATGTTGTCCTATTTTTCTACCCACTAGACTTTACCTTTGTTTGTCCTACTGAAATCACAGCATTTAGCGATCGCTACGAAGAATTCAAGAAAATCAATACCGAAGTCCTTGGGGCTTCCGTTGACAGTGAATTCTCCCACCTCGCTTGGATTCAAACAGATCGTAAGTCTGGTGGTGTCGGCGACTTGAATTATCCTCTAGTCTCAGACATTAAGAAAGAGATTAGCGCCGCTTACAACGTTCTCGATCCAGCAGCCGGTATTGCCTTGCGTGGTCTGTTCATCATCGATAAAGATGGTATCATACAGCACGCTACCATCAACAACCTAGCTTTTGGTCGCAGCGTTGATGAAACCCTGCGGACATTACAAGCAATTCAGTATGTTCAGTCTCACCCCGATGAAGTTTGCCCAGCTGGTTGGCAACCTGGTGACAAGACAATGAATCCCGATCCAGTGAAGTCTAAAGTATACTTCTCTGCTGTCTAAATTTCGCTAGCTAGCCAACTCTAATTCAAGTTGTTGGAGTTGACAGCAAAATCAATGAAAACCACAGATAAATAGAGATATACGTGAAACCGTGTCAACCTCTGTATCTATCTGTGGTTTTTTCATAAAATAGTATTTAAATCATCAGGGTTAATAAATATGTTGACTTCAACTGATTTTAGTGGCTTATTAAATGAACGCTTCTTCCGCAATTTTTTACCAGTTCCAGCTACAAATAAGCTTAGGTTGGGAGTAGGAACACCTGATTTTCAACTTCCAGATATTACCAACGGGGCTTTAGTAAAATTGTCTGATTATAAAGGCAAGCAACCAGTTTTACTTGCCTTTACTCGCATCTTTACTGAAAAGCAATATTGTCCATTTTGTTTTCCTCATATCAAAGCCTTGAATAAGAACTACGAGCAATTTAAAAATCGTGGTATAGAAGTTTTAATGATTACTAGTACCGATGAACGGCAGAGTCAAATTGTTGTGAGAGATTTAAGCTTAAAAATGCCGTTATTGAGCGATCCTAGTTGTCGAGTATTTCGTAACTATCAAGTAGGGCAAGCACTAGGAGCGCCTTTACCAGCCCAGTTTGTATTAGATAAAGAAGGAAAACTCAGCTACTGGCATTTATTTTCTTTTCTGGATCGCAATGCTAGTGTTGAGACTTTATTAGAACAATTCAATTGAGTATAAAGTGTAAAATTGGCAATGTCTGCTCTAATTATCAAACTGTGAGGTTTTCTCATGCTGAAACTTTACCACATGCCGATTTCTCCCAACTCACGCCGCGTCTGGATTACTCTACTGGAAAAAGGACTTGAGTTTGAATTGGTAGAGATAAAATTGGATGGGGAACAATTTAAACCAGATTTTTTGGCGATTAACCCTTTCCATCACATTCCCGCTTTAGTGGATGACGGTTTTAATGTAGTAGAATCTTTAGCAATTCTGGACTATTTAGAGGCAAAATATCCCACACCTGCAATGTTGCCTAAAGATGCCAAGGATTTAGCGATCGCGCGGATGGTACAACTGCTAACTGTGAATGAGCTTTTGCCAGCAACCACCACGTTTTTACCTCAGATATTAGGCTTACCTGGAGGAGATCCAGAAAAAATCAAGAAGGCACAGCAAAAAATTCCCACAGTGCTGAAGTTTTTTGAAAATTTACTTGACGATCGCCCTTACTTTGCTAGTCACAACCTCACTCTTGCCGAAGTTGTGGCTGGAACCGTAGTAACTGTGCTGCCAAGTGTAGGGATTTCTTTAAGTGATTATCCAAAACTGAATGCTTGGCACGATCGCTTAATTGCACGTCCATCATGGCAAGCTACTCAGGCTACGCCAGAGGCAATGGAAACGTTGAAATCTGTCATAATAGCGAGAAATACGCGGTAAATTCATACTTAAATGTAGAGACGGTAAATTTACTGTCTCTACAATCTGCAATTTTCACAGCTTGACTTGCTGCAAATGACTGCGGGGGTTATAAGTACGGATAGCCCGGATTTTTTCATAATATTCCCGCTCTTGTTGGCTGAGGTCTTTTGGTGGTGCGATCGCCACCTTCACCAACTGATCGCCACGTCCACCCTTAGCGAGAGGCCAACCTTTGCCACGCAAACGCAGTGATTGGCCAGAACGCACTCCGGCTGGTAGTTTGACATTAACTGAACCATCAGGAGTGGGTACATCAATAGACGCTCCCAGAGTCGCTTCATCTGGTGTGATTGCCACTTCGCACACCAAGTTATCACCTTCCATTTGGAAGAACGAGTGCGGCTGAAGTTCCACTTTTAAGTATAAATCCCCTCGTTGTTGAGTCATTGGGTTGATTTGACCTTTACCCCGCACGCGCAGACGAGTACCAGGTTTAGCCCCAGATGGGATACGAACATCAATTGTTTCGTTACCCAAACTGAAGCGCTTTTGTACGCCGTTAAATGCTTCAGCAAAACTTAGGGTGATTATAGCTTCACTATCTTGGGAAGTACCCGCACCTGGATCTTGAAATCCATAATCGTTAAAGCCGCCAAAACCACTTGGCGCACCTGTAGGAGTGCGGTAAGAAGAGTAACTTTGTCGTCCACCGCGAGGGGTAGCACCGCCAAAGCGTCCTAGCAACTCATTAATGAACTCATCAAAATTGCCGTATTGACTGAAGTCAAAGCCACCCATATCAGCACCAACGCCGCCACCGGATGGGAAACCTTCACCAGCTTGCTTCCAATATTGACCGAATTGGTCGTATTTTTTGCGTTTATCTACATCTGACACAACTTCGTAGGCTTCGCTAACTTCTTTAAAGCGTGCCTCTGCTTGTTTGTTATTTGGGTTGACATCAGGGTGATATTTACGGGCTAGTTTACGAAAGGCTTGTTTAATCTCGTCCTGAGTGGCAGTCTTACTAACTCCCAAAATTGCGTAATAGTCTTTGAAGTCGGTTGCAGCCATCTACTAGCCTCCTATAGAAATTCCTGTTATGTTTTTTTTTAAGATCGCAAGATATTTAATTGCTAGGTATAGTGCCAAAGCAAAACAATCTGATTTTAAATTAACAAAGAATATAGAAAATCAAGTGTGGTTCTTGCTCACCGCGCGATCGCAATTTCCGTACTCCGATTTTTCTGATAAGCGGATCAGCCCGTCTAGCCCCTCTTCCAGGCTAGGGGGAGCATCCCGGAGTTGACGGTGCATCCGCAAAATAATTTCTTCAGGAACCTGGCGCGATCGCCTTTTATTACGTGCTAAACACAACCAGACTGGTGTATCCACCCAAATTGCCGTAATTTGGGTAAAGCCCAATTCACGGGCTAAAGCAATGACTTCACGGCGATGGCGACGCTGGGCATTGGTGGCATCGAAAATGGCTGTATTTGCTGTAGAAATAGCTTGCTGAAATTGCCGTTCTACTTCCCGCCAAATCAGCAGCCACGGCCCCTGAAGGGCTTGGGAACCGAATAATTGCCCCCGGATGGCATCTGTAGAAATCAGCGACATCTGGGGGCATTCTGCCAGTAATTGTTTTGCAAAAGTTGACTTACCGCTACCTGGAAGACCAATCAGCAATATTAGTTTAGTCATTTGTTATTTGTCCTTTGTCTTTTGTCATTTGTCATTTGTCCTTTCTGAATAACTAATGACTAATGACTAATGACCAATGACCAATGACCAATGACCAATGACTAATGACTAAATGATTGTTCCATCAGGAATTACAGCATTTTTCATCACGACAACGATACCACTACGGATATAGAAACCTTGACTTTCGCGGTCAGCTTCTTGCACGTTATCTTTATTGATGATTTTGACATCGTGACCGATACTGGCGTTTTTATCAACAATGGCACCGCGAATAATTGAGTCAGTACCAATACCTACAGGGATGTCACCTTTTTCTACGTTACATTGGCGTTCTACAGAAGCTTGGTAAAAATCTGCACCCATGAGCAAAGATTCTTCGATGACGCAACCAGATTCAATTCGCGATCGCACTCCCAACACCGAATGTTGAATGCGGCAATTTTTCAAAATACAACCTTCGCCGATAATTGATTCTGTAATCTGGCAATCTAAAAGTTTACTTGGAGGCAAGTAGCGAGCGCGGGTATAAATTGGCGCTTCTTCATCGTAGAAACTAAAGGGTGGCTGGGGCTGCTGAGTCAGTGCTAAATTGGCATGATAAAATGCCTCGATTGTCCCAATATCTTCCCAGTAGTCATCAAAAAGGTAAGCTTGAACGTTGTAATCTTTAGAGGCATCAGGAATAATTTCTTTGCCGAAATCAGTCCTTTCTACACCTTCTCTCAACAACTTGAACAAAACCTCTTTTTTAAAGACATAAATCCCCATTGAGGCGATGTAAGGCTGTTGCTGGGCTTGTTCTTTTGATAATCCTAGTATGCTTGTATCAACGCGCATTTGGATTAACGCTTCACCTTTAGGTTTTTCGCTAAAATCGATGACTCTACCAGAATCGTCGATTTTCATCAAGCCAAAATCTGAGGCGCGGCGCTCATCGATGGGAATGACTGAGAGAGTAATATCAGCCCCCGTTTCCCTATGGCGCTGGATAAACTGGCGATAATCCATGCGGTAGAGGTGATCTCCTGAGAGGATCAGATATTCCTCTGCATTCCATTCTTCCATTAACCACAGATACTGACGCACAGCATCGGCTGTACCTTGGAACCAGTTAGGGTTTTCTGGTGTTTGTTGTGCTGCTAGCACTTCCACAAAACCTTCATTGAAACCGGTAAAGTTGTAGGTACGGGCGATGTGACGATTCAGGGAAGCTGAGTTGAATTGTGTCAGGACGTAGATTTTGAAAATTTCGGAATTTATGCAGTTACTAACAGGGATATCGATTAAGCGGTACTTCCCCGCTACTGGTACTGCTGGTTTCGCGCGGAGTTTGGTTAGTGGGTAAAGTCGAGTACCCGCGCCACCACCAAGGATGATTGATAATACTTTTTTCACAAAATTTCTCCCGACTGCCTTTCAACTCTCATTCTCAGTTTAGGACTGTCTGCCACCATAGGTAAGGGGGATCGTCTGATTCTTTGGGATGAATTTTACAGAATGCTGGTAGTGTATAGATGATGCGGCTGATAAGTAGAAATATAGAACATTTGTATTAATTGGGATGAACAATAGGGTGCGATCGCGCTTACTACACTTATGCTGAGAGACATAACTGAATTTCAGGTTATGGTAAAAAACATAAGTTTAAAGAGATTAGACCTTTTGCATAAATGCTTAAATTGTCATATTGAGCGGAGCTAAACAGAGTAGTGAGATTGTTCTGTCCACTGCGTTCCGCTCAGAATGACATTTTTAATTTTTTGACTTTTGCAAGAGGTCTATTTGCTAATAACCCATTTGCTAGTTATGGTTATAGATTCAGGCGATCGCTTGAAATCAGTTAAGCAATTAAATTCCCTCCAGAGAGAATTGTAGAAAAAGAATCTAATTAATTAAAATTAAATAATTGCCATTTGTGCGATCGTCAAATTCCTGCACTGAGAATTGCTTTGATCGTCAGACGGCTATTCATTTGCTCTATGTGGTCCCTGTGGTGGATCAGTGTGATCAGGTCCATGTTCTCCTGATTCTTCAAAGGGGAGTTTAGGGGCATTTGGTCCAGTGTGATCAGGTCCAGGTTCAGTGTTATCAGGTCCATGTTCTCCTGATTCTTCAAAGGGGGTTGTATTTTTTCCTAGCATCCTGACTTTGAAGCTGGTGGATTCGGAATTATCAGAATTAGCTTCTAAGTTTTCCATACTACTATAATTCCTTATAATTTTCATTTTTATTATACAGTTAAATTATGTATTCTACTCATATTAAATCTTTCTATTTTTTGATATTTTCACAAATCTGACGAACATCAACATATTTTTGCTGTGCCTTATGATTATTATTTAAATATTCCGATAGCCAACTACAGCCTTTTTTTAATAAACTAGCAGTGTTTGCCTGTGATGTATTTTCAAGCTGAAAATCTAAGCTCCATATCCTTAAAGTTTGGTCACGACTAGCAGTAACAATCCATTTACTATCATTGCTAAAACTCAAATCATTTATTTTATTTGTGTGTCTTCCTATAAAAAGAGGTTTTTGAGTGAGTTGAGCATCTTTCCATAGTTGGATATTTCCATCAATACTAGTAGCAGCAATAATTTTATAGTTTGGGCTAAATTTAACTTTGTAGGGATTGTTAGCCGTCACCGATTTTATTTCTGACCATTGTTTGTTATCATTTTTCCTTTGCCACATTTTAACTGTATTATCGTAGCTAGAGGAAATGATAGTATCGTTATTAAGACCAAAAGTTGCGTAACTTACTGCTGCATTATGTGCTAGTACGTTATGTGCTGGTACGGTAGTAACAAAAGTCCCATCTTTGGTGAATATTCTAATTTTTCCATCATCGGAAGCAGTGACAATATTTTCACCCCTATTATTATGACTAAATTCTGCACTCCAAACGTGGTTTTTGCCATTTGCTAGTGTAGGTTTACAAGGTTTTTGTATAATTTTTGATAAATTATATTTACATAATCTTACAGTGCCATCTTCTGTAGTATAAATTATTTTTTTATCAGGACTAAAATTGACAAAATAAATATTTTTATCTTCTGCAACCGAATCAATGAAAGTACCATCTTTCTTCCATAATTTAACTTTTTTATCATCACCACCAGAAACTATATACTGACCATCAGGACTAAAATTTACACTATAAATAGCAGCATCATTTGTCATAGTTTTAACTAGAGTGCCATCCAACTTCCAAAGTTTCACAGTTTTATCTCTGCTTCCAGAAACAATAAGGTTTTCTGTAGGACTAACACTTACACTGCTAACAGAACCTGTATGTCCCTCTAAACGATTACGCTCCCGCACCCCATCAATTACTGATTTGAGTCGATTGAGTGTGTCAGCATTATCTACACCTAAATCCTGAAAGCTCTTGAGTGCTCTAACACTTGATATCATCGCCTCCAACTGATTGCCTACTTCCAAAAGTTGCTCAGATGTTCCAACTAATGCGCCAGAAGCGATCGCATCTCCTTGTTTCTTCTCTACTGTCCGTTGTTGCAGCAGTAGTCCCAATCCCAGAGATAAAGCTACAAGTGTTGCAGAAGCGATCGCAAATCTAGTTCTTTGTGATTCAGCTTTGGCTTTGGCTTCTGCTTCTCGTTGGAGTTTTTTTGCTTGCTCTAATTCTGCCTGATTTTGGCGATCGCGTCTCTCCAAACTTTTATGCAAAAAATCTCCTTCTAATGGCGTAAGTCTGGGATGAGTCTTATTCACCCACTCAGAAATTACAGCCAAGTTTGCACCTGTTAACAGTGCATCATCCGATTTATTAAATCTTTGTACCCATTCCTGGCAATCTTCCTCTAAAGAACGACTCAGACGAATATTCTCCAGATTTTCAGCAATCCAACTATTTAATAATTTCCACTCAGATAAAAGTGCTTCATGAGCTACTTCAATCGTCTTTTCATCGGTGATAATTAAACGTTGTTGAGAACCCGCCAGCAATCCTACAACCCGTTGTAATTGTTGTGAAGAATCTGCAACTACTTCTAATCTCTCCCAGCTAGCACGCCGCCGCGTCACTTCTCCAGTTTCACCTAACTGTACCAATTCCATAAACAAGCAACGCGCAAAGGCTTGATCTATAGTCGTTAAACTTTCATACAAAATTGTCGCTCGTTTGTCTAAAGCTCCTTTAACCCCGCCAATTTCCTCATAACCTTTACGAGTTAAAAGCGGTTCTGGCGATTCAGGTTCTTCAATGCAAACTCGCCATAATTCCTTAAGCGCATATTGCAGTATGGGTAATACACCAGGACGGTTGACTACATCGGCGGAAATTTGTGAAACTAAACCACGCTCAAATGTTACCCCATGTAATTTGGCTGGTTTTTCAATTGCTTCTTCTAACTCAGCAAAAGACATCGGTGTGATGATGAATGATGTGGGAGGAATATTATTAATGAGAGTAATAATTTCTCGATAATCAGCACAACGATTTAAGAAATCACCGCGAATTGTCAAAATTATCCGCGTTTCTACCTCAGCCTTTTTTACTTCCTGTGCTATTAAGCGGATAAAAGTTTTGCGTTCCTCATCGTCTTGACAAAGGGTAAATATTTCTTCAAATTGATCGATAAATAATAGATGTGACTGATTTTGCTGCTGTTGTCGAGCTAAAATGTCAACTAATTTACCTAATGGATGTTCTCCTGGTGTAAAAGATGCGATCGCCCATTCACTGCTTCCAGGGAGGCGATCGCCTTTCAGTTGCGGTAACAAACCCGCTTTTACTAAAGAAGATTTACCACTACCTGAATAGCCAATTACAGCCAAAAAACGACTCTCTGCTAAACGCGAAATTAAGGTACGAACTGCTTCATCTCGTCCACAAAAATATTGCGCTTGCTCTGATTCAAAAGCATAAAGTCCCCGATAAGGATTTTCCTGATTGAAAGCAACTTTTTCGGCTGTGGTAGCATCTAATTGGGGATAAGTTACCAAAGTAATGGAACGTCCCCAACCCATGCGAATCGGCTCCTGTACGGAACCTTTAAGTTCATTGCTGACAAAATCAAATAAGCGATCGCCACTAATTCGCCTACTATTACCTGCATTTTCTGCCGTTAATCCCTTAACAACTGCACCTGTGAAAATGCTGTATTCTTCACTTTTAATCACTCCCGCACGTTCAAAGCCACGACAAGCTGTAATTAAGTAATAATCCTTTTGCGAACTGAAAGCGTTAAGAGTTCTTTCTATTAATTGTCTTTCTAAGAAATAGCCGCTATGACAGCAATCTAGTAGCATTACCAAACTACTCAATTGCGAATCTCGAATTAAGTCGTTAAGGCTATTCAGGGGAATACCATATTTTTGTTCAACATTTTCGTTATCCTTAAATTCAATCTGACAATCGGAACTTGCCAAATATCCCTTTTGTTGTCCCAAATTGTCGGAAATGGTGAAACCGTGCCCGCTAAAATAAATCAGCGCTTCATTATTAGTAGCTTGCTCTAGTAAAAAAGTTCTCAAATCTTGGCCAAGTTGAGCGCCAGTAACTTTTGACGCTGCCATTTCATAGCCATTTTTCTCTTTATTCCAGCGCTGAGGTAGTCTTTGCACAGACTGGAAATCACCATATTGCTCTAGGAGTTGCGCGATCGCTTCAGCATCATTTGTAGTTTTCGACAAACGCGGTAATGATGGGCTGAGATACTCGGCGATGCCAATAACAAGCGCGTATCGTGCCATTTAACACACCTTGGTTGGTAAATGCGGGATAATCTTGACAGACACAATCATGGCTGTGTTACTAGAAACAATACCATTTGTTATTTTTCTGCAAGCAAGCTGAAATTTATTCAGATACGTTACAAAACTTTAACCGAGGTAGCTTATGTCAGAAGTACAGCAATTATTTTTCCAAGCAGACGGGGAGATTGAGCAGATTGAGATCAACGTCACAGCCACCGAAATAACTCAGGAAATTGAAGAAGACGACGATGGCATAGAATACAAGGATGTGCGAACAGATGCGATCGCTCGGATGCAACAAGCTCGCCAAATGATTCGCTCTTATACTATCTATGCCCTTAGTGCTTTTAAAGACTTCAATACTGCTGAGATTGAGGAAGTCAAACTTACATTTGGCATTAAATTGGGTGGGAAAGCAGGAATTCCTTACATTACCGAAGGTTCAGCTGAAAGTAATCTGCAAATTGAGGTGAAGTGTAAGTTTGCAGAAAAACAACAACCCGATCCACAGTAACTGCAAAAAATTATCAGCGCAGTCTAGGGGTAGGCAATGCCCATTAAACACCCAACTTCCCTATACTTATTTTTCTATTAACCAAACCTAATTGCTGCGATCGCTTCAAATACTTCACCCAAGATTGCTCTGACAACTGGGAAATAGCATTTAGTGACAGTGTTGCGGTGAAAATATCTTTGCCACTGGTAACACCACTAACGCCTAAACTTTCTAAAACAGCAGTTGCAGCCGAGTTTAAAATTGGTTCAGTATGGATGAAAACCCCCAAACTCGATTCTTCTGAATTTTGAACATCACTTAGCGCTGTAGCAAGGGCGGCATCTAACTTCTGATAATTCATCAGCAATTCCTTGGCAAAAAGGGTAGGCAATTACTGCCTACCCAAATTTATCAAAGTTATAGGTTTTTATCCCCTATCCTTGTGCAGAAATAATATCTATCTTTCTCAATCTAATTACAGATTTAAAGCATTAATCACTCCATAACCCCATTTGTCATCAAATGTGCCTGCGGGTTTTCTGGGAATTGCACTATTTTTACGTAGCAGGTCTTTCACAGCAACCGGATCGAGTTTAGGATCGCGCTGCAACAGCAGTGCTACTAACCCAGTGACGAAGGGTGTCGCCATACTCGTACCAGCCATTACCACAAACTTGGAATTAATCATCGATGAGCGGTCAAAACTCGCATCGGCGGAAAGGGTGGAAACAATCATTGCCCCTGGTGCTGCTACATCGGGCTTCTGTCCATTATTGCGTAGAGGCCCTTCACTACTAAATTCCGTAATAGTATGCAATTCTAACCCCATTTCTCGCACTTGGTTATCAATATCTGTGTACTTACTTTTAGTCGTATAAGCTGCAACTGTAATTGCACTGCTGGCGGCTCCTGGTGAACCAATTTTTAATGCATCCTTCACACTTTTACCTGTAAAAAACACTGAGGAAGTGTCATCTAGTGTCCAAACATCTAAACGTGTGTCAGTTGAAGAAGTGTTGCGGACTCGCAGTTGCCAAACACCTCCCATGACTGGCGAGGGGTCAATACCACGTATTTGTACAAAGAAATTACGATCGCCGTTGGCTTGATCTGGCCCTGGTGTTGCTAATTGCACCCGTGCATCTGGTAACTGGTAATCTTGTGCAGCATTACCTTCAGTAATTATTTTTTGGTAAGGGGTGACAAAACCGTTAGGACTCCGCACAGACACTTCCAACTCACTATCTTTGGAATACCAAGCGTTTAACCAAACTATGCCTATTTGATTCAAAGGAACATTAAAGCGCATACCACGAGTGCGTCCACTGGGTATTATCGCTTGTCCATGAATGTTAGCGTTTCCTTCGTTACCGGCAGCACAGCAAACAATTCTTCCTGGGCCAGTTTCGGCATCAATGACTTTAGATAGGGAATCACTACCATCATGGGCATCAGCATGTCCACCCACGCTGAGATTTACCACGGCTGCGCGTCCCAACTCTCTAGCAACTCGGAAAATGTAACGCACACCATCAGCAATGTGGGCATCCTGTAAATCCGATCTGACGATAACTAATTCTGCTTCTGGTGCTACACCGCTATAGTTAGTATCAGCACCGGCAGCAATTCCAGCAACGTGAGTACCATGACCGGCTGTATCCTGAGAGATTGTCAGTTGCGCTTCCGTAAATTCCGCTCCATAGCCGCCCTCTGTTACACCTGGCCCTGGCAGTGTTTGATCCCAAATGTGTAAAATTCGTCCAGCAAAAGCAGGGTGTTTCGGATCGATACCACTGTCTATAATGCCGATGATTACTCCTTTACCAGTCAGTTTGCTTTTTTTCTGGAACTCCGGCAGTTTGACTGCTCCCATTGCAGTGTCCATTCGCAAATGAAGTTTGCGTGATGGCTTAATTCGGTGAATCACATCTTCTTCAGATAAGACATCTAAACTCTCTATCGGTAAAAAAGCTGTCCGCACACTTCCAGAGTTTTGATTGACTTCAATATTATATTGTGATAGGTGACTTAAGTCTGCATCAGGATCGCAGTAGATAAAAACAACGCTCTTGGTAGGCTTGACTGGGCTTTTGTGGGCAATGATGCCAAGCGATCGCTTGTGTGTAATTAAAGCTTTATCTCCTTCATTTTGATAGTCTTGAAATGCCAAAAGTAGTCCGGGAGAAAGTTTTTCGTGTCTCATTTTTACCTCAAATTTAATTTATTGGGCGAAAGCAAAGTAGTCGCTCGGGATAAGTCGCTCTCACATTAGTGCCGATTATGTAGTTTTTTCGCCTTGATTATTTGATGCGACTATAGTTATCTATTTTTTTATAGATAACATCAAATAAGTTTAGGAGGCGGGAAGTTATTCCTAAGACAATTACTAATTCATAACTCATATTTCCGATGTATAATCATGAGACATCTTTGAACAGCGGCATTTCAGAATTACCCAATACTGGGGTAACAGGTAATTTTTATAAGCCTATTAAACTAATCCAGTGTCTGCCTAAATCATTACGGACAAAGTGAAGAAAAGAAAATTAAGAATAAATAAGAGTAATTAACCAACTAAATACAAACTGCGTATAAAAAAAGATAGTTTGGTTAAGTATTTATTTCTTCTCTGAGTGTCGCGCAAGTTGCTACAACGGAGGAACCCCAGCAATAGACAGGCTTCTCTGCGCCTTTGTTGTTTGTTAAAAAAAATTGATTTTGCTAACGAACACTGACAAATAAGAAATTCTCTATCATAAGTAGGAGCCATAAAGAAGCTAATATTTGCAACGATCGCTTCTGAACGTACAAAAAGTTATTCATGCAAATTCAAACACCAGACTGGGTAAAGCACGCTATTTTCTACCAAATCTTCCCAGATCGCTTTGCCAGAAGCAAACAACCGCGCAAACGGCTGTTGCGCGAAGCCCGTTGGGAAGATTGGGACGCTATACCTACACTCCAAGGTTATAAAGGCGGGGATTTATGGGGCATTATGGAGGATTTAGACTACATCCAAGATTTGGGGATTAACGCGATTTATTTCACACCGATCTTTCAATCCGCCAGTAATCACCGCTATCATACCCACGATTATTACCAAGTTGACCCGATGCTGGGGGGCAACGAGGCTTTTAAGGAATTGCTAGATGCTGCTCATAAACGGAATATCAAAGTCGTTCTAGATGGTGTGTTTAACCATTCCAGTCGTGGCTTTTTCTTTTTCCACGACGTTTTAGAAAATGGCCCCCATTCGCCTTGGGTAAATTGGTTCAAAATAGAAGGCTGGCCTCTAGCACCATATAATGGTGAATTTCCTGCAAACTACGTGGGTTGGGTGGGAAATCGCGCTTTACCAGAATTTAACCACGACAATCCAGAAGTGCGGGAATACATTATGGAAATTGCCGAATATTGGATTAAATTCGGCATCGACGGTTGGCGATTGGATGTACCGTTTGAAATAAAAACTCCTGGTTTTTGGCAGGAATTCCGCGATCGCGTTAAGGCAGTCAATCCTGAAGCTTACATTGTGGGCGAAGTGTGGGGAGATTCCCGCCAGTGGTTGGATGGAACGCAATTTGACGGCGTGATGAATTATCTATTTGCTGGGCCGACAATTGCCTTTGCAGCTGGCGATCGCGTAGTCTTAGAACAAGTCCAAGGCCGCGACTATCAACCCTACCCACCCTTATTTGCTGCCGAATACGCCACCAAAATTCAGGAAGTCCTGCAACTTTACCCTTGGGAAATTCAGCTAACTCAACTCAATTTGTTAGCAAGTCACGATACAGCCCGATTGATGACCATTGCAGGCGGCGATGTAGCCAGTGTAGAATTATCAACTTTACTGCTACTCACCTTTCCCGGTGCGCCCAGCATCTACTATGGTGATGAAGTTGGTTTACCTGGTGGCATAGATCCCGACTCACGACGTGGCTTTCCTTTAGAAGCCAAGTGGGAGCGAGAAATTTTCAATACTCATCGTCAGTTAATTACCCTCCGCCAAACTTACCCAGCCTTGCGTACAGGTGATTATCAAGTTCTCCATGCTCAAGGACAACTTTATATCTTTGCGCGAACTTTAGGAACAGAGGAATTGATAATTGGCATCAACGCTGGTACAAGTTCGGCAACAGCGAATGCAGATGTGGTTAGTTTGCATACTCAACCTAACAAGCTGTTATATGGTAATGCTGAAGTTGAGTGGAATCGTGAAGGAGAAACTCAGCATTTGTCATTAACTCTTCCCGCACGCAGTGGCTGCATTCTGGGAGTAGGGAATAGGGAAAAGGTAGAGGTGCAGAGGCAATAGGAGGTAAAAAGGGGAAAGATTTACTCCAACTTCTCCCCTGCCTCTTTGCCTTTTCTCCATACCTAATGCCTCTCTACCTCTTCAATTAAGTCAGCAGGGACGAACACAATTTATCTTCGAGTTCCATTTCGCGCTCTTGGGTGGCGAGAATAGCCTGGGAGACGACGCGCTGGGGGTCAAAACCGACTGTGTGTAACTGCAACCACTGTTGAGCTTCATTGCCTTCGCGAAGGATTTTGTGCAATGGAGAAAGGAAACAGCTAAAGCCTTGTTGTTTAGCGATCGCCCAAACATCTTGGTACATTTCCGAAATCCAATCTCTCGCTAAAATGCTTCTACCATCTTGCCAATGTCTCAAATGAGCATCAAGACTAGCAGCCGCCACAGCAGCTTCGTTTTCAGCAGTTAGGGTGACAAGTTCTTCACCAGAGAAAATACTTTGGGTTAAGGGATCGATGCTGGGATTTTCGATTATTTGCAACAAACGCGCTTCTAATAAGGCTGTAATGGCTAGCAAAGCAATGGGATCTGTGACTAAATCGCAAATTCGCAATTCTAGGCGATTTAGATCGTAAGGACGGCGATCGCCATTTGGCCGGACTGATGTCCACAAATGCCGCACGTTTTGCATAGTTCCGGCAACGAGTTGATCTTCCACCCACTGGATATGATCGGCGTGGCTGGCAAATAACGGCACGTGGCTAGGCGTTTGCGGAAATAAGCCCCATCGGGTGGAGTGATAGCCAGTAGTTTTACCATCAAGGAAGGGGGATGAGGCGCTGAGGGCGAGAAATAGAGGTGCTTCCATCCGAATCGCTCGACAGGCCCGCATCAATACTTCTGGATCGCTGATGCCTATATTGATATGTACGCTGGCGGTGACTACCTTCGTCCCGTAGGTGTTCTCAATATAATCATGATAAGCGTTGGCTGGATCGGAACGTTGAAAGCGATCGCCCCCACCTAAAGATAAAGTACTTCCCGGTATCAAGGTGTAATCGCCCAAGCGACTCAGGTAGTTTCGCAACTCCCGCCGGGGACGCAGCAACGCACACAATAAATTATCGTAATTATGGGATGGTTGGGTTATATATTCAACGTTGCGGCTATCTGGCTCCCGCATAAATCCATCCAAAGCTGCAACAATTTTGTCGGAGAGGCCGACGATTTCACCTTGAGGCGTGCCAGTATACATCTCAATCTCAAAGCCTTTTAATAAGACCACCTTGTTCTCCTCGGCTCTCTCTACCTATAAATTGTATCGAATTAGACGTATCTCTGGATCTATCTTTAAGTCGATCAAAGGTTAAGAATCATTTTATTGCCAACTCACCTGAAATCAGAACAACAGATTTCTGGGCTATTCTCCGAAAAATTCCAGATTTACGCAAAAAATAGCCGAAACCCTAGTATCATGCGGCGGAAATATACATACCATTTTTAAGCCTTGCAGTCTACTGAATTTTTGTGGCTTTTAATGGTCTGCTTATTTTTGCCAAGCTGTACTAGCCGCAGGATATTTGCCTCTACAGCATTGAGTTTTGCGTAAGTCCTAAAATTATCAAGGCAATGCTAAAAACCTTTGAGAGTGGGTTCGACTCAATAATTTTTGACTATGTAACAGAATGCTTGAAATTACCACAATTTTCCAGAATTCATCCGAAAAAAGCATTTACCTACTTAATAACAGCTTTCTTAAAAGTCTGATTCTTTCTTTATAAATCATGCTTGATATTTCTTCGACTCGCAAATGTAGCACTAAATACATTTTCGATGCTACATTTGGGTTTTAATACATATACAAGTAAAAAAAACATGTATCTTTAGTTTGAGAACATATCTATCTTCAAACATAGATGCTTAATGGAAAATTCCGAAAGAGCCACTAATAACAATCAATAGTCACACGACTTTTTGAGTGGATTTATACCGTCATCCCTAGATATTTGAAGGGCTTGCAGACGAAAAATCAATCCACATTTTTCTCAACACGAGAGTTGCTTCAAGTGGAAAGCCAAAGGATGAAATACTGGATAAGTAAATTAGCAATCTTTATAGTATTACTGTATAACTTGTTTCTCTCAAGTGATTACGCAGCAGCAAACCAACTTTCAAATGATGTGCAGCAAGTAAATGCACTCCCAGTAGTTGAAAACTTAGTAAGTACTGATAATAATCTTGCTAAGAATAGAAAGCAAGATTTTTGCCGACTTAATAAGGTTGTCAAAGGGATAGATAAACTAGAAGGACTCTTCACACTTTATTGCACGGATAATTCGGGCAAAATTTACTTAGAAATCAAACCAGAGCAGCTAAATAAAGATTACCTAGCTATAGTAACATTAGAATCAGGCGTTGGGGAAAGGGGAATTTATAGTGGATTACCTCTCTCTGATTTTCTCTTCTACTTCCAACAACCCTAATGCTGCTTTATCTCCACCCAAAAAGCCAATTGTGTATTGGATTGAAAATGCTGTGCCACTAGAGTACCGCGATGCAATTCGTGAAGGCATTTTGATGTGGAATAAAGCATTTGAAAAAGCCGGATTTCAAAATGCCATTGAAGTGCAGCAAATGCCAGATGATGCTGATTGGCAACCCGCAGATGTACATTACAATACTATTCGCTGGTTCAACTCTTTGGATGAAGGTTTTGCTAGAGGGCCGATGCGCGTTAACCCATTCACCGGAGAAATATTGGATGCAGATATTATTGTGGATGCCAATATGGTGCGTTCAGTTCAGCAAGAATATCATGCATTGATGGAAGTCAATTCATCTTTAGTGGACAAAAAATCATGTCAAGTATTCTGGCGAAAGCAGAATGCAGATGCTAAGAATTATCTTCTGCCAAACTCTGAGTTTTGCTATGGTATGGAATCTTCAAATCAAGCCCAGATGGGGGCACTGGCGTTGTCAATTTTGCCAAATATTACACCCAGCAGTGAAACAATGAAAGAGTATGTGCATCAATATTTGCGTTCTCTGATTGCTCACGAAGTTGGGCATACTCTTGGGTTGCGCCACAATTTTCACGGCAGCACGATGTTAACGCCTGAAGAATTAAATAATACTGAAATCACTCACACCAAAGGTTTAGTGGGTTCAGTGATGGACTATCTACCTGTGAATATAGCACCACAGGGAGTACAGCAAGGTGACTATTTCCCAGGAGTTGTTGGGCCTTATGACGAATGGGCAATTGAGTATGGTTATAAAAAAAGCCCATCAGTAGAAATTGAGGGAATCATTCCAGAATCAGAAAAAAGTTTTTTAGAACAGATTGCACTGGCATCGCCTCAACCAGAATTATCTTACGCAACTGATGAGGATATTTGGGACATTAATCCTTTAGCAAATGTCTGGGATATGAGTAGTGATGTGCTACTTTATTCGCAGTGGCAAATGGATAATGCCCGCGTGATGTGGGAGCGTCTTGATAAGGGTTATCTATCAAAAGGAGAAAGCTATAGTAACCTGCGCGTCTCATTCAATAGAGTTTTTAAATATTATTTTCGGAACGCCACTTTGCTTTCTAAATACATTGGTGGACAATCGTTTCGCCGTCTCCATGCTAGTGATGATGCTTCTTGGACATTTGTACCAGTTTCACTTTTAAAACAACGTCAGGCATTGACTAAGTTGCAAGAGTATGTATTTGCTGACGATGCTTTCAGTTTTTCACCACAATTGCTCAATCAACTAGCACCATCGCACTGGGAACACTGGGGTAGTTCTGTACCTAATAACCGCCTTGATTATCCAATTCACGAAAGTATTTTGAAGTTTCAAAGTGCGGTGCTGCGATCGCTATTAGACAGCGATCGCCTGAATCGTTTACAAGATATCGAATTAAAAACGCTGCCTGGGCAAGCACTTTCTATCCCAGAACTGTTTAACACTCTGCAAACAGGCATCTGGACAGAAGTTTTAACCCCAGGAGAACCAAAGCCAATTTCTAGCGTCCGCCGTTCGCTGCAACGGGAATATTTGAATATTCTGCTAGAGATGATGTTGGGTACTACTAATACACCTGAAGATGGACGGACATTGGCTTGGTATGAATTGCGTCAACTGCAAAAAGCCATTGATGTCAGACTTAAGCAACTTACTGAAAGCCTTGATATTTACACCTTAGCCCACTTAGAAGCTTCTGGCGATCGCATCACCAAAGCATTAAACGCGCAGTTACTCTCTAAGTAGGGCTTGCGGAGAAAGTGTACAAGGGATTTGTATCAACTCCAGTCAGGATTCCTCCACAACCTGCACATTCTTCTGGATGATGGTCTATTACTTCGCTACATTCTTCTATTGGGTATAAGTCGCAGCTATTTGGTGAGGTGCTAAAACCTGGGACGATCGATCAGGTATCTAAATAAGTCATCAATTATTGTATTGATTGCGAAGATATCGCCTTCATGCCAGCGCAGCCCGTCAACGAAATAAACTTGATTTCGTTGAACCGCTTTCAGTTGTCGCCATAAAGGTTTTTGTTGAAGCTTTTCTAAAGTCTCCTTAGCACTCTTGCTTCCCCAAGATAAAAAGAAGAGAACATCACCGTCAATATCAGACAGACGCTCTTCAGAAATATTTTCTATATAGAAAAAATTCCCCCTTTGTGAGGATGGGCGTTCTAGCCCAATATCATTAAGGACTCTGCCAACAGGACTTTTTTCGCCATAAGACCAAATTCCAGATAATGCTTTTGTCGAGGCAACTGAAACCTGCATTTGATGACGGCGACTACCTAAGGCTTGTTTAAGTTTTTCAATCCGCTGCCAATATTCCTTCATGAATTGATTGGCAGCTTCTTCTTTATTCAAGACCTTGCCAAGGTCTACCAAATCTTGATCCCAACGATGAGTGAGTAAATCGGGATGCCCTATTATGACGGTAGGCGCAATCGTAGATATCTGCTTGTAATAAACATTCAGAATATAAGGATGAGCCAAAATTAGGTCGGGTTTCAGGAGCAAAATCTTTTCGAGGTTTGGTTCATTTACGCTTCCAATCAAATCAACTCCATCTACTTTGTCTCGAAGATATTCTGGAAAAGGCTCACTAGAATCATATCCCGTTGCAATTGGTTTAATCCCCAATGCTAAAGTATCAGCCAAAAAACTTGACCATATCGTTATCACCCGTTGAGGCTGGAGAGGGATACAAGTCTTTCCCATCAAATGTTCCACCTTTCGGCAGTTTTGCGTTGGCTGTTTCAAGCTTGTAGCACTATAATTCAAATTTCTGCTACAAGCCGAAACAAGTACAAACATCAAAACTCCTAATAATAGTAGATACATGAAGCGACGTAAAAACATTGAGGATAAGTATCAATAGGATAATTGCAACACGTTGTTCAGCCGATTACCAACACAACAGCGAGTTAAAGCTCCCAACGAATAGAGCCGATGACTGTCAAGGGCGCACCTCTTTCAAGACCTAAAGTATAACCGTAGGTAGAACTGAAATAGTCCGTATCAAATAGATTACGAATATTGATCGCAGCATTAAAGCGATCTCTACGGTAGAAAATTGCCGCATCGGTACGCAAGTAATTGGGTAGTTCAACCGAGTTGTCTGAAAGTGCCGCCCGATCACCCACATAAAAAAGCCCTAAACCAAATCCCAAACCTTTGAGATCCCCCTTCTGGATTTCATAGGTTGTCCAGAAGCTAGCTTGATTCTCTGGTACACCCAGCAATTTGTTGCCTACAGCAATGGCATTATCCTCGGTAACTTCTGCATCAGTATAGGCATAAGAAGCGATCGCCTTCCACCCTGGTAGAATCTCACCCGCAATATCTAACTCAATCCCTCGACTCCTTTGCTCTCCCACTTGAATTGAGAAATCACGGTTATTTGGATCGGGAGTTGTAACATTCGTTTTGGTGATTTGATAGGCTGCCAATGTTGTTGAAAGCTTTCCGTCTAGAAAGTCAGCTTTAATGCCTGCTTCATATTGGGTTCCTTTGGTTGGCTTAAACGCTCTACCATCAGGATTGAATCCAGAGGTAGGGAGAAAAGATTGACTATAGCTGGTGTAGAGAGAAACAGATTTGCTCGGCTGATACACCAATCCAACTCGGGGGCTGAAAGCACTATCATTCTGTTCAGGAGAATCAATTCCGCTATTTGTTACATTCTGTGAAACCCAATCTAACCGCCCGCCAATCAATAGCTTCAGGTTATCTAAAACACTGATTTGATCTTGAAGGTAAGCACCGTAAGATTGAGTAGCTGAATCGAAACTATAATTTGGAATATATACGGGGTTTGAAATATTGTAATTTGGGTTGAAGATATCTAGATCGGGAAGGGCAGGATCGGCAATCAGAGATTCAAAAGTCTGAACATTGCGATTAAAATCAAAACCTACTAAAAGTTGGTGCGAAATCGATCCCGTCTTAAACTTTCCAAGCAAGTCGATCTGTCCAAAATAGTTATCTATTGTGTATTCACGTTTTTCAGTGTCAATACCTACTAGTAAACGATCGTTGACTATATCTAATCCTGAGGCAAATCCGTCTCTAGTGTTAGTAGCAGCCACTGAAAAATTGTTACGAATCTGCCAGTTGTCATTCAACTTGTGATTCAGGGTGTAGCCAAATTTTTGAGTTGTGGCATCAATAAAGGTTAAATCAGGATAACCGAGAAAGAGATTCCGAGGCAGGAAGCTACCATCACTGAAAAACCAACTGCCAGACTGATTCGGATATCCCTTATAGTTAGTGTATTCATAGTATAGATTCAGGTCTGTCCGATCGCCTAATTTCAAAGTGATTGAAGGTGCGATCGTGGTTATATTTGTGTGGACGAAATCTTGAGATCCGCTCGAATCTTGATAGGTCGCAATAAAGCGATAGAGTGCAGTTTTATCAGTATTTAATGGCCCTGAAAAATCGATGCTGGGTTGATAATATCCAAAATTTCCTGCCTCAAATCCGAGACTGTAGTAGGGTTCGCTCAAAGGTTGTTTGGTAATAACATTGACGATTCCACCTGGTTCTACAGCGCCAAATAGAACTGAGGCGGGGCCTTTGAGAACTTCTACTTGTTCGATTGTCCCAATGCCTGTCAGCGAAAAGCTATCATTTGTATCTCGATACCCATTGCGGAAATCTCCGTTCTGCACAAATCCTCTAATAACTCTGCCTCCTGAAGGCGCACCGAAGTTGGTTCCGCCATCAACAACGCCACTGACCGTTTCCACTGCCTCATTTACACTTCTTACCTTGCGATCTTCCAGCACTTGTCGCGGCACCACCTGAATCGATTGGGGAATATCGCGCAATGGTGTGTCGGTTTTAGTAGCAGTTGACGTTTCTGGTACGTTATACCTATCTTGCTCCCCCGTCACCACTAACTCAATCGGCTCGTCCTGCTGTGCTGTTGGTTCTTGCTGCGGTGTCTCGCTTGCTGGCTTTTGTTGATCTTGTGGTGTTTGGGGTTGTTGCGGTGGAGAAGTTGCCGTTGCCGTTGCCGCAGAATTTATACCAAACACCAGCCCTGTCTTATCATCAAATAACTCAACTGTGGGTAAAGTTTTCTCACCCACCACCGTCACTCGGACAGTATTTGCATCAATATTTGTAACAGTTATCTCAGTAATTTCTGCAAGGGGTTTTTCGGAACGAAATGTAAAAGCTTCTCCCGATGCTAAACGCAACTGTGCGCCAGGTATATCTGCAATAAAATTATTACCCGTACTGCGATTTTTTACTTGTAGTTGTTCCCCAAGAGTCGTCTCTAAAATCAACTCCACACCTTTGTTTGTGGGATTGGCTTTAACTCCCATGATTGGTACAACTCGATCCCCACTTCTTTGTTCTGGATTCGGGGGGTTGCTTGGTGTTGGTATCTGTACTAGCATTTGAGCGCTAGTTGCAGGAAGTTCGATTTCGCTAAGTTGGGAAATGTTTTTACTTGCTTTACCAGACTTTGCTGTTTGCGGTGAAGTAGATTTCCCTATCACTTTGGTAAAAGATTCGCCTTGAACATCTTCTCGTACTTCCTCGCCTTTACCAGGAGCGCTGATACAAAGAACTACCGTACCTGTCAGCAGCAGGCTTTGAAACAATTTATCTAACTTCATTTATCCGCTTACACTCAATCACACTACTTGGTTGTACCTGAAGATACAATGACGATCTCTAAAAAAAATTGTCATTTAAGTTGAAATTATTTGAATCATATTATGAAGCAATGCAAGACACAAGATAATTAATAGTTTTTTTCATTTAGCTATAGATACTAAATAATAAATTATTCTAAAACAGCTTATTTGCTTGACACATAATCAGAAATTGTATTGCTAGCTAAAACTACTTTTCTGTATTGAAAACAGGGATTAGTGTCTAGGAATTAGGGATGAGGACAAGTTAATTTCCATCGAGTGGTTGCGGGCGATCGCTCGTGGAGTTTTAACTTGAATATGGGGCATTGGTCATTTGTCTTTTGTCAGGGAATATTGATTTTACCATAATTGACTGTCTTAAAATGACGTTTGTATATTTATCATCTATCTACAGATATAAATAAACTTTTATAAGCAAAACTTATGTAATGTGATTTTGTTGATACTAACTTTCTATAATTTCTCTATTGCTAAAGCAACTCATTCTCGTTAGTGTAATCGAAGGCAAATAAAAATTAATCGCAATAAGCTAGATATTGCTCCCAAAAAATCACTAATTAGGATTTAGGCAATTTTAAGTAATTGGCTGAATTAATTAAGGATTTCCTCTTTATTTTTCTCTAGTCAGAGCGGGAAAAAGAGCAGCAGTGTATCAGGGTCGCATCTAGTTGAAAATCAAAATGAATCAATATTCTCATTGCTTCCTTGAAACTTCTGGCAGTGGTTCTACATTTGTTGATTTACTGCGCTTGAGAAGCTCTACCCAGCCAAACAGAGATGCTTTTACCTTCTTGCTGGATGGAGAAACAGAACAAACAACGCTAACCTATCAAGAGTTGGATAGGCGATCGCGTCGAATAGCTGCTCAATTACAAGCATTGGGTTTGACTGGAGAACGCGCCTTACTACTTTATCCAGCCGGACTAGATTTTTTGGTTGCTTTTTTCGGTTGTTTATATGCGGGAGTTGTGGCTGTAACGGCATATCCCCCTAGAAATGAGCGCAACACACCGAGAATAAAAGCTATTTCTATAGATGCACAAGCAGCGATCGCTCTCACCACAACAGAAATCCTGCCTACAGTGCGGTCTTTAATGTCGCATAACACTGATTTAGAATCCTTACAGTGGCTGACTACTGATAATCTTGCAGAGGGAATAGAAGATGCTTGGCAAGAACCCTCCATTGATAGAGATACCTTAGCTTTTCTGCAATACACTTCTGGTTCTACAGGGACACCCAAGGGTGTAATGATTAGTCATGGGAACCTACTGCACAATGCTGACACAACTTACCAATTTATGGAGCATTCTCCAGAAAGTAAGTTCGTAACGTGGTTGCCGATGTACCACGATATGGGTCTGATTGGGGGAATATTGCAACCTTTGTATGGAGGTTTTCCTTGCATCATCATGCCTCCAACTTCCTTTCTCCAACGTCCTTATCGTTGGTTGCAGGCTATTTCTCACTACAAAGGTACAACCAGTGGTGGCCCGAATTTTGCTTATGAGTTATGTACTCAAAAAATTACTCTTGAACAAAAAGAAACTCTTGACTTGAGTAGTTGGAGTGTAGCATTTAACGGCGCGGAACCGATTCGGTATGATACTTTAGAGCGCTTTGCAGCAGCTTTTGCCGATTGTGGCTTCCGTAAAGAGGCATTCTACCCTTGTTACGGAATGGCTGAAACAACTCTGATGGTTTCTGGTGTGCAGAAGGCAACATCACCGATTATCAAGACAGTCCAAAAGTCTGCATTAGAATTGAATCGGGTAGTTGAATTGGGGACTGGGGAGCGGGAAGATTTGCATGAGGATTCAGATCCGAACCAAATATTAAAGCCGAGTGAAGTGGAGGCTTTAAAAGAATTTCCTTCCCAGTACCCAGTACCCAGTACCCAGTCCCTTCCTTCCCAGTACCCAGTACCCAGTACCCAGTCCCAGAGTACTGAAGATGTCTATCATTTCGTTAGTTGTGGTCGAGTCATACCACAACAGGAAGTGGCGATCGCTAATCCCGAAACCCTCAGTAGTTGTAAACCTGATGAAATTGGGGAAATCTGGGTATCGGGGCCGAGTGTTGGTCAAGGTTATTGGAATCGCGATCGAGAGACAGCAGAAACTTTTCATGCTTATTTATCAGATACAGGTGTAGGCCCTTTTCTGCGGACGGGAGATTTAGGCTTTTTGCAGAATAGCGAGCTTTTCATTACAGGTAGAGCCAAAGATTTAATTATTATTCGCGGTAGAAATCTTTACCCACAGGATATAGAATTAACCGCAGAACGCAGTCATCCATCTTTAAATTCTGGTGCTAGTGCAGCATTTACAGTCGAGGTTGACAACGAAGAACGGCTGGTAATCGTCCAAGAATTGAAGTTTCGCGCCAAGCCAAATTTAGAAGAAGTTATATCTGCAATTCGCCAAGCTGTGACTGAAGAACATGAAGTACAAGTTTATGCTGTGGTTTTGATTAAACCAGGTAGTATTCCTAAAACTTCTAGCGGTAAGATTCAACGTCGTGCAACTCGCGCTCAGTTTCAAAATGGTGAACTGAATATTATTATCAGTAAGATTCTCAAAATTAGCAATATTGTCAGAGAGGAAACTCGATTACAGCGTTCTGAGCTTTTGGCGCTTTCTCCCAAGGAATGTCAACAGCTTTTAGAAATATATCTGATTGAACAGGAAGCGAGAGTACTGGCGATCGCACCAGATGATATCAGTCTTGAAGAACCATTAAGCGCTCTGGGGCTTGATTCTTTAAAAGTGTTTGAGTTGAAAAACCGAGTTGAGGTTGATTTAGAGGTAGAAGTATCAGTAGCAGACTTCTTTGCAGGGATGAGTACGCAACAGCTAGCTACAAAGATCCTCGCTCAACTGACAACAGATGCACTACCGTCAATATCCCTTACCAAACAAGAGAAAAATACATCCATTCAGCCTCTATCTTTTGGCCAGCAGGGATTATGGTTTATCAATCAGCTAACTCCCAATAGTCCTACATATAACATTCCGATAGTTATTAGCTTAAAAGGCTGCATTAATTTAGCAGTCTTACAAGATAGTCTTAACGAAATTATTAGACGACACGAAGTATTACGGACGAGCTTTACGGTAGTTGATGGACAACCAGCCCAAGTTATAAATCAAGCACCATCTTTAACTTTGGCGGTTGAAGATTTGCGTTCACTATCAGAAAGAGAACGTTCTCAAGAAGCACAACGTTTGGCTACAGAATTTGCACAGCAGCCATTTGATTTATCTGCTCAATCGCTTTTGCGTGCTAAAATTTTACAATTAACTGACAAAAATTATCATTTAATTGTCACTCTGCATCATATAATTGCAGATGGTTGGTCTATCGGTATTCTGATCAAAGAAATAGCTGTATTATATGAAGCATTCTCCACGGGCGAACTCTCTCTGCGAGACGCTACGCGAACACCACTTCCTGAATTACCCATTCAGTATCGGGATTTTGTCAATTGGCAACGAAAATGGCTTGATTTTGAGCGTATTCAATCTTTATTGACTTATTGGAAACAAAAGTTGCAGGGTGAGCTACCTATACTAAATTTACCAACTGACCGTCCGCGTAGAAGCTTTGTTTCTTATCATCAGACATCACCAGTTCAAAAATTCAAAGGCGCTCAAGAGAAAGTAGTTCTATCTCAAACTCTGACAAAAGAGCTAAAGAATTTGAGCCGTCATTCGGGAGTAACTCTGTTTATGACCTTGCTTACAGCCTTCAAAACGTTGCTGTATCGTTACACTGGTCAGACTGATATTGTAGTAGGTTCGCCAATCGCCAATCGGAACAGAGCAGAAGTTGAGTCATTAATCGGTTTTTTTGTTAATGTTTTGGTGTTGCGTACAGACCTTTCTGGCGACCTGAGTTTTCAGGAGTTACTAACGCGGGTGAAGTCAACAGCTTTAGAGGCATACATTCATCAAGACTTACCTTTTGAAAAGTTAGTAGAAGAACTACAGCCAAATAGAGACTTAAGTTACAATCCACTATTTCAAGTGATGTTTGTTCTCCAGAATGTGCCAATATTAAATACCAGACTGTCAGATGTCTCTCTTACTTATCAGGAGGGTTATAACGGCACATCAAAATTTGATTTGACATTATTTATGGAGGATAACGAACAAGGGTTAATTGCGAATTGCGAGTATAACACAGATTTATTTAATGCAGATACTATCGCTCGGATGCTGTTACATTTCCAGACTCTATTGGAAAGTATAGTTAGCGATCCCAAACAACGAATTTCAGACTTGCAATTACTTTCACCATCTGAAGTACAGCAGTTATTAGTTGAGTGGAATAATACCGAGACAGATTACCCACAAGATAAATGTATTCATCAACTGTTTGAAGCACAGGTAGAGAAAACGCCATCTAATATTGCTGTTATTTTTGAAAACCAAAAATTAACCTACCAAGAGTTAAACGATCGAGCTAATCAACTAGCACACTACTTACAAAGACTAGGGGTAAAGCCAGAAGTAATCGTAGGTGTCTGCATGAAGCGCAGCCCAGAAATGCTGATTGCATTATTGGCTATTTTAAAAGCAGGTGGGGCTTATGTACCACTAGATCCAGCCTATCCCCAGGAACGCTTAACTTTCATGGTAGAAGATAGTCAGACCAAGGTACTGCTGACTCAAAGCCATCTAGTTGAATTGTTTGCCAAATCGAATGTGCATATTCTCTGTATTGATAGAGATTCACAATTACTTAGCCAACAGAGCAGAGAAAATCTGTTGAGTGAAGTAAAATCCAATCACCTAGCTTATGTCATCTATACTTCTGGTTCTACTGGTGTACCAAAAGGTGTTGCGATCGCTCATGAAAGTTGTGTTGCTTTATTAACATGGTCAAGAAAAGTTTTTACAGATGATGACCTTGCTGGAGTTTTAGCATCAACCTCTATTTGCTTTGATTTATCAGTATTTGAACTGTTTGTTCCCCTAAGTTGGGGTGGTAGAGTAATTCTTGTAGAGAATGCTTTGCACTTACCCTCGTTGGTTGCTGAGGTAAGCTTGGTTAATACAGTCCCAAGCATCATTGCAGAATTACTGCAAGTAGATGGTTTACCTTCTTCAGTCAGGACGGTTAATCTTGCTGGCGAACCACTACAAAATCAACTTGTGCAGCAGATTTATCAAAACGATCGTATTCAGAAAGTTTTGAATCTTTATGGCCCCTCTGAAGATACAACTTATTCCACATTTGCTCAAGTAAATAGAGATAGTAACGTAACTATTGGTCGTCCCATTGCCAATACACAAATTTATTTGCTTGATACTAAATTGCAACCAGTACCAATTGGTGTCCCAGGAGAAATTTATATTGGTGGTGCTGGTTTAGCTAAAGGCTATTTAAACCGACCAGAGTTAACAAAGGAGCGGTTTATATCTAATCCATTTAATAAAAAAATTGAATCGCGGCTATATAAAACTGGAGATTTAGCTCGTTATTTACTTGATGGGAATTTAGAGTACTTGGGGCGAATCGATCATCAAGTTAAGATTAGAGGATTTCGGATTGAGTTGGGTGAAATTGAGAATGCATTACTCAAACATGCAGCAGTGCAGAAAATTATAGTTTTGGCGCGAGAAGATAAACCACGTGTTAAAGAATTGGTGGCTTATATTGTTCTTTTACCAGACGAAACACTTACAACTAGTGAACTCCGAACTTATCTCAAAGAACTGTTACCAGAATATATGGTTCCTGGTGTTTTTATCTTTTTAGATACCTTACCACTTTTGCCTAACGGAAAAGTAAACCGTCGTGCTTTACCTGTACCAGAAGACTTGCGTCCAACATTGACGACTACTTATGAAGTACCCCAGTCGGAAATGGAACAGCAGATAGCAAAACTTTGGCAAGAGGTGCTACATCTCGATCGAGTAGGTATTCATGATAATTTCTTTGATCTTGGTGGGCATTCATTACTGATGATTCAGGTTAATCATAAACTGCAAGGAAATTTGCAGCGAAATATATCAGTTGTAGAAATGTTTCAGAACCCGACTATTTACTCACTGGCGCAATATTTAAGTCAACAGCGACAGCTTTCTTTTACAGGAACACGCGATCGCGCGAATAAGCAAATTGAGGCTATAAATCGCAAAAAACAACAATTGAGTAAGCAAGGTAAAAAGATTTATGATTAGCACTATAGATAATGATGCTATAGAAGGCATTGCCATTGTTGGGATGGCAGGGCGTTTTCCCGGTGCTAAAAATATTGATGAATTTTGGCAGAATTTGCAATCTGGTGTAGAGTCAATTTCTATCTTCACAAATGAAGAGATAATATCTGACGGTATAGATTCCGTTACACTTAGCGATCGCAATTATGTAAAGTCTAGTGCCATATTAGAAAATATCGATTTATTTGACGCTGCATTTTTTAGTTTTAATGCCAAAGAAGCAGAAGTTACTAACCCGCAAAACCGGATTTTTTTAGAGTGTGCTTGGGAAGCATTAGAAAATGCTGGTTATGATTCCAACAGGTATGATAGTCGGATCGGAGTTTACGCTGGTGCTAGCCTAAATAACTATTATTCATTAGATTTAAACCGCGATCCCATAGGATCGGCGCAATGCTATCAAACATTAATTGGTAATGATAAAGATTTTCTGACTACCCGTGTTTCTTACAAATTAAATCTAACTGGCCCAAGTATTACGATCCAAACAGCTTGTTCTACCTCATTAGTTGCAACAACACTTGCTTGTCAAAGTTTGTTGAATTATCAATGTGATATGGCTTTAGCTGGTGGGGTTTCTATCCACGTACCCCAGAAAACAGGTTATTTGCATGAACCGGGAGGAACACTATCTCCTGATGGTCATTGTCGTGCTTTTGATGCCAAAGCACAGGGAACGACTATTGGTAATGGTGTAGGAGTTGTTGTCCTCAAGCGATTGAGCGATGCTCTTGCAGATGGTGACTGCATCCATGCTGTAATTAGAGGTTCAGCCATTAATAACGATGGTTCTGGTAAAGTTGGCTACACAGCGCCTAGCGTCAATGGTCAAGCAGAGGTGATTGCCGAAGCGATGATGCTGGCGGGAGTTGAGCCTGAGACAATCAACTATATTGAAGCTCATGGTACTGGTACAGCTTTAGGCGATCCGATTGAAATTGCCGCCCTCTCTCAAGCCTTTCGTAGCAGTACCAACAAAAAAGGCTTCTGTGCCGTTGGTTCAGTGAAAACAAACATTGGTCATCTAGATGCAGCAGCTGGGATTGCCGGACTGATTAAAACAGTTTTAGCCCTGAAACACAAGCAGATACCAGCAAGCTTGAATTTTGAGCAGCCAAATCCCCAGATAGATTTTGCCAACAGCCCCTTTTATATCAATGCAAAGCTAGCAGAATGGAAAACAGGAAGTACTCCTCGTCGTGCTGGTGTGAGTTCCTTGGGTAT
>NZ_NOLK01000043.1:0-64117 GCF_002245985.1 Nostoc sp. 'Peltigera membranacea cyanobiont' 232 | reverse complement strand
TCCTAACTTGAGAACTACTTAAATCAATTCCGGTTTGTTCTGTTAAATACGTTGCTAATCTCTCTGCTGTCCATCGACCAAATTCATAACCCAAATCTGATGGTTCTTTATCAACTGTTTTTAATAATAGTTCAATATATTCAGGTGTGGCTTTTCGATTATGCTCGTACTCTCGTTTATTATGTAAAGTTTCTAGGTTATCTGGATCTCCATGCATACACCAATATGCAACAGTTCTAGGGGAACAACCGAGAAATCTAGAAATTTCTTGTTGTGTTCTGCCATCGTTTTGCAGCAAAATAATTAAAATTCTTTCCCTTACGTGTGGTAGCTGGCTCTCCTTAAGAGCTTGCTGTAACTGAATGACCTGTTCCGACATTAAAAAGTTTTTTGCTGGTGGTGGCATAGTTACTCTCAATCGACGCTGCATTTATATTATGCAGCTTAAATGCCGATTAGCTTATAAACTGGCTCTTGATGCTCTTGCATCCAAGTCAACAAAGCCGCAGATAGGCGTCGTGCTACACCTCCATCTGCATTGGAATCCCAGCCAGCAAAGCCTTTATCAAAGTCATCCCCATAAGAGCATCCCAGTGGGAAACTTCAATCCATACTGCTTTGCTTTAGGTTGAAGTAGACAGGTAATAGTTTCCAACCTTTTCTCCAGCAAATCTAATCCCCCGGCTGAAGGTACATCCGGTTGAGCAATGTATTCTAAACCCCGACCCCGCAGTTTGCTAACTTTATGCTCTAGCACTAATTGGGCGATTTCCTCAAGCCGCTTTGTAAAACCCAGACATTGCTGTAGTAGCATATTTATCTCGCCTATGGGTAAACCCTGACAGGCAAGAAAGAGCAATTGCAGTGCTGATGTTTTTTCTGTTGTCTTTAACCAAGAATTGCGATCGCACTCAGCAAACTGCTGAAGCCGGGGATGGCTACTTCCAACCCAGGCATCACAAAACTGCTCCACAACTATCTGCACCTGCTGTTGGTCTGGAAGTGGATTTGATAGCACAGGAATAAAAGGCTGTAATCCTAGAGGTAGTTGAACGTAAGTTTCCAATAACACCCAGTAATGATGTTGTTGACTCCAGAGAGCTTGATGACAGGCATTAAGTAATTGATAGCTACATTTTTGACTTATTTTGCTAGCATCACCCTCATTTAGCATTCCCTCCAGTAAATAAATACCCGATTGATATTCCTCCAGAAGATACTGAATAATGTCCCCGTCTTTACCTCTGTCAGTTGACTGTAAGATGTACTGACCTTGATGCTGAATTAATTTCTGTAGTCCACAGTAACCAGGATTCCAGACAAAGACTGACAAAGAACGTTCTTCACCCCAATGGTAAAACTGCTGTAAAATCTGCATTCTGTCAGGCGTATGATACTCCACAGCCACAATTGGAGTATTTTGGTTAGCTAGAGCAGGCCAGTCTGTCAACTTCATAAACCTGAATTTAACAACTTACTTTCTCCTTGTAGAGCAAATTTATTACTGATGCTTTAGCCACAAGGATAATTATTACTAACAGGTTGGCTATATTTATTGTGTGAAAAAGAGCGATGGCTACGCCCGCCGCAGGCATCGCCTCCAGTACAGCGTTAATTTCGGAAACTGCTCCTAGTCCACTTCTTTATCTCTTAAAAGCATAAATTTGTCGCAGCAAAGACAGGTTTGAAATCGCAAAAAAATGAAATTGAAATGAAATGGATGTGAAAGCCGCGATTGCGGCAAGGAGGTGAAAAATTTACTTCATTAAAGGAAGCTGTAAAATGGCTATCGCTAAAGCTAGAACCAATAACAATCGCAACGCAGCTAATGCTAAAACATCTGCCAAAACCAACGGCACATCCGCTACAACTAAATCAAAGGTAGCGAATGCTTCACCACAAGAAGAGGCATTAGCATTGTTGAAGGAATTGCGGAACCTAATCTTCAAAGAATATGGCGTTAAATTACAACTACGCGATTCCCGTGTTTCCACAAAAATCGGTCATGCAGCCCGTGAAAAACTCGGACTTGATATTGCTGCTCAGGTCAAAAAGAAAGGTGGTAACAAAAAGTTTGATTGGCAAAAATGGAATACCAAATTATTTACTAAATTGTTTGGACAACCAGATGCACTCAAATATGCACCAGAAGTAGTGGCAATTTTCATGAGTATGCTGTACGACACTATCAGCACTGACCCAGAGCAAGCAATAGCAGATTTAGTTGAATTCAACCGCGCATCTTTGGAACGTCGTAATTCTTTCCAAGAACAAGAAGAGGAAGAACTTGACGATTTAGATGACGAACTAGACGAAGACCTGGATGAAGATGAGGAGGATATTGAAGATGAACTTGACGAAGATTTAGATGAAGATGACGAATTAGATGAACAAGATGAAGATGAGTAAATAACTCCGGCTTATTCTCAGGAATTGACAGAATAATAACCCAAAATAACCATGTATTGCCTCAAACAATACAGGTTATTTTTTTGCCGAATAAAAAATTGAAATTGGAGCGAATTGCATCTTTCGATGCTGTTTCTATGAGAAAAATACTAAATATCAAGGAGTAATTCTCATGGTTAACGCTAACCTTCGCAAAACTGCCAAAGCATCACGCAAAATTGAAAGGCATATTCCTGCTTTAGAACGAGTAATGACTTATCAGGAAAAAGTACACCTGATGGTAATTGAAGTATTGCGGGAAGAATCAGGAAGAGAATTAGCAGCAGCAGCCAGATTTAACGGACAAGAGTTTGATTGGGACAAACACAATTCCCAATTCCGTAAGGACTATGTAAATACACCATTAAAAGAACTGGTGAATTATGCCCGCAAACTTTACGGCTTGAATAATCTTGATGAAATACGAGATAGACGTGCTTCTCATAAAGCTGCTCGGTCTAAACGCATGGACGGACTCAATGGTTTAAGTAGCAACTCTGATGACTCGATAAATGACGATTTTGACCAAGATGAAGATGACGAAGATATAGAAATTGACGATTAATTACAATGCCCTGAATTATCTAATTCAGGGCATTCTATTTCCCGCCCACCCGCATCCAACAAACAGAATTGAATACAGCGATTGCTGCTGAATTGAAGAGATTCAAAAGTGAACTCTAACTCAGAAGGCATCTGTCGATGCTATTTAGGTGAGATGTAGCAATTTGTTAATCAAAGGATAATCAAATGACTCAAATGACTCGTAATCAGCAACAAACAAAAGCGTTGGATCAAGTAATAGGTTATCAGGATAAAGTGCGATTAATGGTACTGGAAGTTTTACGTGAGGAATCAGGCAGAGAACTTGCTGCTCAAGCACGTTTTAATCAGCAAGAATTTGATTGGAACGAACATAATATTCAGTTTCGCCAGGACTATAGCGAAACTCCCATCAATGAACTACTAGCATACGCCAAACGTCTGTATGGATTGAAAGATTTGGATGCAGTACGGGAGCGACGTAAAGCTCATAAACAACAACGTACAGCTAGATGGGCTGAAGCTTCATAATTACCTGCTGGCTCTCACAGTAGCCCCACTAAAATGTGGGGTAACTTTTTTGCCCACCCACCCTCAACCGTAAAAGCTTTATTTTACCGAAGATGCAGCTTCGCACCCCGCCCCACCAAATGTTGTAATTGTCCGACTGGAAAGTTTACTAGTCATTAACTCATAAATCTGCTGGTTTGAAAGTTGAGTTGGCTTGACTTCGACTGTGGGTGCAGTTCCTCCCCTGTTGACTTGAATAATGGAATCAGCCCAATAAAACTGCTGCTGGTCAGGTTGGGAATAAACAGGATAACAGCCTTTTGAGGCGATCGCTAATTTATGCTCTACGCTAGAAACTGATGGTAGAGAAATACCAGCACGAACTAATTTTGCCTCTCCTACTGGGCCCCACAAACGTAATTGTTGATTGACACAACGTTTTCCATCCTTGAGAGGGGCAATGATGTTGCCACAAACTTTAACATCCACATCATACATCGGCGGATAATCAGGTACAGTTTGAGCTTGAGCTTGAGCTTGAGTCGTATTCTTCTCATCCTTGCCACTGACATTTACAGTAGTAGGGGTACAAGCTGTAACTATACCTCCTATTACCAGCAGCCAAAGCCACTTAACTTTGCAGGTAAACATCTGCTGAATCCTTTTCTACGATTGAGAAATTGACAACTAATTTTTTAACTTAAACCCCGTCCATTTTGAAACCTGGAGTTTTTAAGGAAAGTGTATTATTCTTTCGTGGCTTGAGTTCTGAGCTTCACTCTAATTCCAAAAAACTACGGTTTTCAAGGTTGACGCGGTTTAGATACAAACTGGCGCTGATTGCTAGGTGATGTCCATAACGTGCAGAACCCAGATGAGGCTTTTCTGCTACTTGCTCCAATTTCCAGTGTCACCCCCAAACGCTTAACATCCTTAGCACAAGTAAGTTGACCGTTTTGGTCACGACTCAGCAAATCTTGGTTCCATTGCATTAGGTTGTGAGCAAACTTACCTTCATTACTGGTTGCCCATTCCAAAGCATTGGCTTGGGCTTGTGTGAGTTGGCGTGGCCCAGCAGGATCTAGATGACTAGATTGATACCAGGACATTCCACCTACACTTACTAGTCCACCTACTCCAGCTGCAATTAATAGCAGTATTCCCGCAGCAATTAGAGAGGGAACTGAATGAATAGCACGCTCAAATTCAGTACGCCTAATTAATGCCGCCACTGACTGAGCGATCGCTTTTTGCTGACCTTTTACTGCTGCCTTTTCATATGTCTGGAGATGGTCATAAAGCTGCGTTTGCCACAGGTCAAACATTGCTTCCATTTCTTTGGGATTGTCTTCCAACAGTACTTGTAGCCTGCCAGTAGCAATCATCATCAGAAATGCTGGGTCATCAGGGTCTAGTCCAGTTTGGACTACAATTTCCCAAACCCTAGCTTTAAATGAATCATCTTTACCTCGAATGGCTAAATCTAGTAAAGTTGGGTAAGGAATTTGGCTCAGTCCTTTGCCTCTAGCAGCTACTGAATCCAAAAATTCATCGTCTAAATCGAGTTCTTCAGTGTGAGAATTACTCATATTTGTATTTGTTTTTAGCTTAGTTGTCACATTACTTTTTGGTAGCAACTTTGCCGTTGACATTAGCATCATCAACTTTTTCTGTTGGGGAAGTAATTGAAGCTGCCGGAAGGTTCCAGATTTTAGCTTGATCAATTTCCTCAGAAGCTTTTTTGAGAAAATTGTGTAATCGCTGCTTACCCAATACACCTAACTCTCCATAATCTCTAGCCGCAGAAAAATTTATCTGATTGGCATCAAGGATATCTCGTTCTCGATAGCTGAATTTGGGAAAATTGATGACAGCTACTTTATAAGCTTTGATTAAATCCTGTAAATCCTTACGTCCATCTACGTGTTTCCAGTCATCGCATAAACCACAATTGCGTACAAATATATGCTTAATCTTGTTTTCAAAGCGTTCAAGAGATTGCATAAATAACTGAACACTGTCATATCCACCACTACAAACAAACCACTTATATATTTTGACCTTATTTTTTCCAGTAAGTTCTAAGATTTGATTACGCTCAATCCAATCAGTTACTGCTGGGTATACTTGAGCAGGTAAATTGACAATGACAGAAGTTGTTAGTGCTAAATTAAAAATTTCATCAGCATCGTAAGCTTTACGCTCTGATTCGCTAAAAACTGCTGTTTTATGATTGTCTGGGTAAAATGCGCCCACATCTGGATTACTTTGGTCTGCTTCTACCAATTCATAAGAGAGTTTATTGTCAATGCAGTATTGCACCATAACCCGTGCAAACAAAGACTTGCCAACTCCACCTTTTTCACCATCCATGAAGTGAATTGCTGCCATCTTAAATCTCCTTTGTGATTTGACTAAATGTGCATTAATAAATACTTAAATATTCTCAAACATATCGTCTGTTTCATCATAGAAAGACCCCTCACCAGGAATGAAGGAATCAGAATCTATTTTGTGTTGTGACTGGTTTTCACTCTTACTACTGCCATTGCCTTTCCTTTTAGCTTTAGCGCTAGCATTACGATCATTTTCATCATCAATACCACCGCTATTACCAATTTCTAGACCGAACATAGTAGCAAGCGTTTGAGGATTGGTCATAGTGCTGAGAGGTACAGGCAAAACATCACTTGATTTATGTGGTAATCCTAGTTCCATTCGCAAATAGGCCAAATGTTGCTCCAGGGCATGACAACAAATTAACCCTACCTGACGCACCTCTTTATCACTAATTTCTACATCCGCATTTGCTTGAGCTTGATATGCTAAAGGCAACCAACACATTCGTAATGCCTGTAACACCATCTCTTTGCTAGTACTGACCCCATTTCCTTTTTGCAAATATATAATTAGCTTTGCATCAACAGTGTTTGAGTAAGCACGAAGCCGAAGAGTCAAATTTTTATATTGTCTTTGTCTGTCAGTATCAGTTCGTTCAGGCAGTCTGCGACTACCGCTACTATTGGGCTGTCTATTATTGTCATTATTTTTGGGTTGTTTTTTATTTGTAGTCATGCTACCTTCTCGATTTGCGCTCTAAACCGCATAAACAAACCAAACGCATCAATCAACCTAAACGACAAAGCTTCCTGTTCCCGGAAAGTATGGCAATAATCATTACTTTTATCCTTGAATACTTCTTGTACCTGCTGCTGTAGGTCAGCACCCCAATAAGTTGAAATTTCTTGAAAGCAGTCTTGTAACTCTTGCTCTAAGTACAATGCTGCGCCACCGCTCAAAATTACCTCGTTCACCGCAGGTAAAGTTGATTCCAGCCAATCGTAAAGCCTAGACCAATACTCAGCTTTAGCAGTAGCAATGGCATTAACAATCATCTGCAATTCATAATCAAGATTTTTAGGTTCTCTGCTTTTGACCAGAGTGCGAATTGCTTGATTATCAGTCGTGATATCTGAACCAGCTGCATAGATGGCAGAGGTCAAAGCAGTGGCATCCTGTCCAGATGTGCGCTCAATTACTCGCTTTACCATTTGGTGAAAGCCCAGCCCATTAGTGTAACCCGCCGTCATCTTGCCCCGTTCAAATAATAGAAGGCTGGTATTGCGATGCCCAAACATTAGCACTGCGATGGTTTGAGCGTTAAACCATTCTTTACCATTCTGGCGTTGGCGAATCATTGCCAATCCCGCACCTTCAGGTAAGCACTCGAATCGCTCCAGTTTCACCCGCAACCTTTGACCCCGAAACCTAAAATCCTTGAGTGCAGACTGTAACTGTTGCTCAAATGCTTGGCGATTTTGATATTCACCATAGGGCAGTAGTGAGGTCAGTGATAGTGAAAACCTGTTAGGCAATTTGTTTTGTTGAGCGATCGCACCAATAACCGCCAAGGCTTTGTGAATTGAGGTTTCGTACTTGAGCTTATCAAGTCTGGCAGATGCTGAAAACTGCCGTGCCAAGAATCCAACTACTGTACATTGTGTATCACCATCCGCAGGACTTGACACCCAGGCTTCATCTACTGGTTTAGGAGATTCCAGACCCTTGCGACTCGACATATAAGCGTCAATCGAACTTTGAGGCAATTTCAGCATTTCTGGTTCCATTGTCATCAAACATGGTTTGCCTTCAGTTGCTAGTTCGTAAACAATCTTGGTCAAGGAAGCACCAGGGTCAAAACTGACTATCAAGTTTGACATTGACTGTGGTTCACCTAAAAGCTTTCCTTTAAGTTAAGTGCAAATATAAATCATGCCAATCTACCCACTGACCATTTTTATCAGGCGAAAAATTAGCCCATTGGTTATTTTTTTGCTGCATTTTCTCAAGTAGTTATTTTTGTGCTATTGAATTCGATTCAAAAATACGCCACTCAAATGCCAATTCAACGCCACTTAAGCGTCACTTGATCGCCAATTCAATCCCAATTGAGCGCCAATTCAACGCCACTGCATACATTGTGTATATATTCTTCTTATCAATAACTAAGCTTATTGACAATAAAATGGTCAAAAAATGCCAATTCAGTGCCACTTAAATGCCAACTCAATGCACTGATGTTTTTAATTTGAGTAGCCCAAAAAAACCTTTGGTGAGTAGCAAGCTATGTTGCTGTCCGGACATTTTTTCTGGGGAGAAAAAACGCACCCCCAGGTGCGGCAACAAACTTGCCCTCTTTTCACGGTTCCCCTACCTCAGTAGGTCAACCACCGTGACAGAGGGGAAGACGATACGAAAATTCTCTGTAAAAGTTTAGCCTAGAAAATTTCTGCGAGGTTTAAGCAGATTAGCTTTTTAATTGCGCGATGTGCTACGCCTTGCCGTAGGCGATCGCTTTCGCTATATCGAGATGCCCCTAGCGCTATCTTGACTTCCTTAGTACTCAACCAAAGCTATTGCAGCGCATTCCATTATCTCGCGTCGCATTTTGGCATTGAACCAGAATCGTAAGTAACCGCTTGGTCAATGACAAATGATAGTGCAGTCGTCAAACTTAAAACAGCTAATGACTAATGCATCAATAATGCGACAGAAACGCTCACACAGGATAGACATTAGACTGACTTTGGCAGAATATGAGAAAGTACAGTTAATGGCAGATGAAAATAATCTCACTATGAGTGAATTGTTTCGTGCCAAGACTCTGAAAAATAGATTGCCCAGGCGTGTCACCAAAGTAGCAGGTCAAACTTACTGGGAGTTGGGGAAAATAGGCAATAACCTCAACCAAATAGCTAAAGCAATCAATACTTCAGTACTCATGGGAGAACCTGTGGTCGTAGATAGAGCATTGTTGTCACAGGTAAGAGATTTGGTGAAACAGGTGCGCCGAGAGATTGCTGAAATTGATTTAATCACTGATTTACAAGATGAAGGATGATTGGCAAGCACATCAAAGGTAAAAGTTTTCGGGGACTGCTAAACTACCTTTTTGGCAAAGATGGAGCGAGACAAATCGGTGGGAATATGGAAGGAACAAACCCACGCGAACTAGCAGCTGAATTTGGTATATCTCGAAGATTAAACCCGAAGGTGAGCAGAGCTGTTTATCACGCTTCTCTCAGTTTGGCCCATAAGGAGAGTTTAGATGATGATACTTGGGATGAAATCGCCCAAAAGTATCTGCAAGCAATGGGTTTTGATATGAACCAATATGTCGTAGTGCGGCATACTGATCGGACTCATGAACACATACATATTGCTGCCAGTCGCATTCAATTAGATGGCACTACGGTTTGTGATAGCTGGGACGATCGCAGAAGTGAAGCGGTAATTCGCAAGTTGGAGCAGGAATACAATTTACAATCGGTGCAACCAAGTTGGGAAAAAGATAAGCATAGTCCAACTACTGGTGAACGTAGGCACCTTGCCAGAACTGGAGAGGAAAGCGTTAGAGTGAGACTTCAGCGATCGCTCGACCAAGCAACCCACGACCATCCCACTATGCCAGAGTTAATAGAGCGAGAGCAACAACAAGGTATTAATATCCGCGTTGTTTATACTCGCACAGGCATTGTCAAAGGCATTAGTTATCAACTTGATGGTGTGGCTTTTAGTGGTACGCATCTCGGTAAAGCATATACCTTTCCTGGTTTACAAAAGCATCGAGGTGTAAACTACAGTCCCAAGCGGGATGACAAACGCATCCAGAAACTCATGGAACAAGCTATTGAAAATCCTACACCAGCAGTACCTGCAAAACAGGATGACAAACGTATCCAGAAACTCATGGAGCAAACTGTTGAAAATAACACGTCAGCAGTTACTCAAACAAACTCCTTGCCTACACGAGAACCAACAAACTGGGAGCAAATACGCCTAAACTTAAGCCAGCAGTACAATTTACCCAATTCTCTGCTCACAGAATTGTATGAAAAGGGTTGGCTCTATGCAAGTCAAACAGGTCAAGCAATATTTGTGGAACGCACACTCGATGATCTTCCAACTCTTGCCAAGCAGCTAGAACCAACAGGTAACTTCACCGCCATTACTCTCAACTCTGAAGCTACGAAAAATGGTAGTTTTTGGATTGCTACAGATGCCACAGTAGAAAGAGCAGTGCTACTAAGTGACCCGATTGAAGTTCTCTCTGTCATTGCCTTAGAATCAACTGTTGACAAAGAAAAGCGCAAACCTACATTGTATTGGAGTGTAGGCGATAGCGAGCAAATACCTTTAGAATTTTTGCGAGCGATCGATACAGTAGTCATCGCTTTTAAAAATAATGAGAAAGTTGAGGACTTGATAGTTGAGATACTGGCTGAACTACCTCAAGCCAAAAAAGTTTCTCCCGGTGAAGCTGGTTGGAATGGGATGCTAACTAACAATCACTCACAACCCAACCAAAGCCGAATACCAGAGCTTCAAGGTTGGGAACTTTGATATCATTTATCATTACAGCAATTTTCAGGTAATTGAACTACAAGAAACGGCAAGCTAAAGAGATAGTGATTGTCAAATTCAATGCCAGTAGCTTACTCAAAAGATTTGCGTGGTCGTGGTTATCGGCGAGATAGTAGTTTGGATGTTGTCTGTCAGTATTTAGGGCTTCATGAACCGACACGCTCAGATGAAAATTTGAACAACACCTGTAATATTTTCATTGCCATACCAAATGGCTATCGCTTCCCAGTAGATGTTGTAAATATATAGTTGTCACCCCGATCTGAAATCCCTGGGAAAACGGAATCGGACAGACCGATTTTCAAATATTTGGTATGAACTGTGTAATCACTCTCCTATAAATCTTGGCACAGTTGTTGTGGCAATTGCTTCATCACACGGACAAAAGGAGCCACATCATCCAAACCCTGCGCCACAATCAGAGCGCCTTGAATGGCAATAGCAGCATCTTCCCCACGCTCATGAGCCAGGGTCTCATCTAATCCGGCTGCCCTCAAAACAGTTGCTATTTCATCAATCCAGGTTCGTAATAGCGTTTGCACCTTGGTATGAAAGATATCTCGTGCTGACCCCATCAACAAGATGGCACACATACAGGGTTGTTGTCCGCCTTCATATAGCTCGTTAATCTGCTCACACATCTTAGTCAACCGAGTGAGCGCATCTCCTCCACCGCGAAGTATCTGTAAAATGTGTTCCTCCAACCAACATTCCATAAAATCCAACACCGCCGTCACCATTTCATCCTTCCCACCGGGGAAGTGATGGTAGAGACTGGCTTTCCCCAAACCTGTCGCTTGTGAAATTTTCGATAAAGTCGCCCCATCGTAACCATACTGTCGAAACAGTTGTAGCAAGCAGGGAATATAAGTATCTTTTGCCATTTACAGAAATTGAAATCTCATCTCTTGACATTATACCGAACGATTGGTACAGTTATTTTGTACCAAGCGTTCGGTACAAAATAACTGTACCAATTCCTTAATTTGCAGGGATGTCTATGCAGCATCTCGAATCGCAAGAGGTATCAGTTGACAACGGGAGAAATCAACTTGCCGTGACTATCTCTGATTGCTGTCGTTCTTATTCCCGTTAGACCGCTAATTTTTAACCTAACAGTGCTTCTTTTTACAGAATATTGAGGATTAACCAATGATTAAGCTTTATGGTCACGAACTCTCTGGTAACAGCTATAAGGTCAAGCTCTTGCTATCACTATTGGGCATTGAACATGAATGGATTAAGGTCGATTTGCTGAAGGGGGAACACAAAGCCTCTGAATTTCAGTCGCTTAATCCCTTCGGTCAAGTTCCCGTATTAGTGGATGGCGACACAATTATAAAAGACGCACAGGCAATTTTAGTTTATTTGGCTCGTTGTTATGGTGGTGAACAATGGTTGCCACTGGATGCTGTCTCACTTAGTCAGGTTGTACGTTGGCTATCTACAACTGCGGGTGAAGTGCGTCAGGGGCCAGAATCGGCTCGTTTGTACTATCTGTTTAATGCCACCAGTATTGATATTGACAGAGCTAACCAAAAAGCAGAGTTTATTCTTACACAACTTAACCAACATTTGCGCGATCGCCAATGGTTAGAGTTCGAGCGGATAACTATTGCAGATATAGCAGTATTCCCCTATGTTGCCTTAGCACCAGATGGCAAAATTGCTCTTGACTCTTATCCTCATATTCTGGCATGGATTGAGCGAGTTAAGACCCTTCCCGGTTTTATAGGAATGCAAGGAATTGCAGCACCTACCTTGGTATAGGCAAATAACACCCAGTTTAGATGGAGAAGGTAGAGAGTCAGAGGAATTTTTTCCCTTCTCTGCTCCCCTGTCTTTTCTCTATCTTCCCCTGTTTTTAGATATGTAAAAATAAAGAGTTATATGGCACGTAAATTTACGCAAATTGCTTTCACGCCTGCTGTCAAAGTTGCTCAAGAACAACGTGGCTCACGGCAGACCTATGCTCGATTTGAGCAAAATGGCCCTTCTAACGATACCATCACACCAGAAATTGAGGAATTTATCGCCCAAATGGATGGTTTTTATTTAGGAACCGTCGGTTCTAATGGTTATCCATACATTCAATTTCGTGGTGGACAACCTGGGTTTTTGAAAGCTATAGATGAAAAGACTTTAGGATTTGCTGACTTCAAAGGCAATGTTCAATATGTTACCGTTGGTAATCTTGACGAAAATGACAAAGCTTTTTTGTTTTTGATGGATTATCGCCATCGCCGACGGTTGAAAATTTGGGGACGGGCTATGTATGTAGAAGATGATAGTGAACTAATTGAAAGCCTGAAACTTCCTAACTATGAAGCAGAAGTGGAACGAGTGATTCTGTTTCACATTGAAGCTTGGAATTGGAACTGTCCACAGCACATTCCTATTCGCTATTCTGAACAAGAAGTGGCGGCATTGCAAGCGAGAATAACTGAACTAGAGGAACTTGTTGCTAAGAAGCAGCAAATCTAATTTTTCTGAGTGAGCCAAGCCAATCAAAGGTTTCACGCGAAAATTTATCTAAGTCAAATGTGGAAAAGTTTGTTCTAGCGCAGCTAACGCCACTTAGAGAGGGATAAATTCTCTAGGCGTAACTGCCATGATCTTCAATCCCAGACAAACAACCATTAAATTTCTTAGACAAATAGGCTTTACCACCGGAACCAAAATTTGGCTCAGAATTTCTTGGGACTTGCCCATAGAAATGATACCTAAAAACTGGAATAACTACTGTCGCAATGGTCAATTTGTCTACTCCCACTACATTCTCTGCGGTAAAATCACCCAGCAAGGATTTCAACTCTACTGCTGTACTTACGGAGGTCGAGACAAACAAGGCAACACCTGCTGGCGGCTGACACCTAAACGCTATGCTGATGGTTGGGCATTGGCATTTAAAATGTCATATCTTGGTGCCACAGTCAGCTTTTACCCCAACCAACCAGACAAGGGAATCAGCAATCAGCACGTTAGTCAATGCCAATGTTTATTCTACGAAATTGATGATTTGGCGTTGAATGAGCAGCGACAAGCTGTAGATTGGCTAAAGGATGAAATCAACTTGGAACCTGCCGCCGTAGTTTACACAGGTGGGAAATCCCTGCACGTTTACTTTAAATGCAGTCATTTCTTGAATCCTGCTGAATGGCTGTATCTCAATCGCCAACTGACGATTATCCAAAACGCAGATCCAGCCATTTGCAACTTAGCTCGTTCCATGAGATTGCCAGGTATGCTTCGCAGACGGGTGGTGGATGGAATATTGAGTGCAACCATCCCCATTACCCTACAGTATTGGTCAAACTGTCAGTATAATGTGGAAGAGCTAGAAACCGCATTTGATTCTACAGCCTTATTTCCCTACGAACTTTCTGAGCAACGTTGGCGCAAGTGGGTACAACTTCTCACAAGAGCGAAAAATGGAGAAGTTCTCGACCCACAAGCAGCGTTACTGCAACCTTCTGTGACTGTCCCTCGCTCAACCTTGCATTGCCGACGAGGGACAGTAACACAGGCTACAACCAGAGATAATCGCTCATCTCTTAAACAACTACGCGCTAGCGGAGTGTCTGTTCCTTTATCTATCTGTTTAACAAAGAGCGATCGCACTTTACTAACTTATGGCGAATCTCAGGGAAACAGAAACAATTCTGGCTATAAATTAGCTCTTAACCTACTGGGTACATCTAATTTACTCACTAGAAACCGAATCGCTTATCATCCCGAACCACGCCAACTATTTGACCGATATTGCGATCGCTGTATACCTCCACTTGAACCAGCTGAGGCGGATACAATTTGGCACAGTGCAAATAAAACAACAGCCTTTGCCAGCCGGGACTTTGGCTCAATTGTCATGAGCATTCGTGAGTGGAAGTCACACCGCAAATCAAACAAACAGTGCGTAAAAAAACCAAAAAGATTAGTTAACGCGAGGTTGACAAAATCGATGTAATACCCTTGCAATTTTTACCCATAATCTACCGTGTACAGACAACTCTAAAATACTTGTGTGTACACGGTAGCCCTATTTTGGGGAGACTATATGACTATTAAAGGTACTATCTCTAGTTTTATTTTCCCATTTTTGGTAAATAAGACTGACGATAATTGTTCTTAGCCATCAGCCTAGCCTCACGCTTTGTCCACTGTTTTTGTAAAGGAACATCAGCCAATCTTTGCAATAATATGAATACACTATCATCTCCAGTCAACCGAGCGATGATTTGAGCGATCGCCTTACAACAACTCCAAGGATGACGCACCACCTGAACTTCTGCAAATCTCACTACACCCCAATTGCGCTCCAAGAAAAAACGGTTACGGATTTTATCGTCATCAACATCAATACAGTGGTGAGGTTTACCTGTATCTCCAGCATAAGGTTCATCAATCTCAATATCGAGAGCCAACCCAGAAAACCGATGGTAAAGGATAAAATCAGCCGAGTAACGTCGAGACGAACCAGGAATTTCAAATTCCACCGCTTGACAGATAATATTCTCTAGAAAAGCACACAGTAAATGGCGAAAAAATTGCTTTTCACTGACACCTTGTTTGGCCGTACCATTTCCATTTGGTAATTGAACGCATCCTTGAAACGAAGCTTTCAGATGCTCCCGACTTGTAGAATCCTTAGTGTATAAACGTCTTACTAGTGGTGGATAAAGAATAATTGGATAGTACCCAGTAAACATAACCACACGTTTGTTAAACTTTTAGCAATCAAGAAGAACAACATCAAGACAATAACTAGAAGTTATCTAATCTAATATCCTTCCAAATATCAGAAACTTGCCATCCCGTCTTACCAACAGAAAGGACTATAGGATTATCACGCGCTGGAATATAGTTAGCTTCCTTATTACTTCCACCTATTTGTGGCTGTTCTTCAAGCATTGGTTCTTGCATATTAATAATGTCAATTTGAAAATTCTGTTCTTGTGTTTCCTCGATGATTTTTGTTTCTTGGAGTAGCTTTTCCGATTTTTTGATGAGCTTCATATCTATTTGTAGTTTTAACGCTTGACATTGACAAAATAACAATAATCTGAAATTAAGTTAATTCCTAAAAATTTGGGAGAATACCAACACATATAGGTGCGCTATCGCGCCAACATTGATGGTGTTAAACAACCAAAGCAATGCAACAATTAACAGCAATTTTCACTAAAGTTAAAGCGCAATTGGTTACTCCTCCCATTTCAAATCTTCACCCTACACAAAAAGTCACTTCCAATTTATCTTTCAATACTAATTTAGATTCAGGCACTATAGCTATCTTAGAACAGATTGAAGCTGAATATGAATACTATCAAGTTTGTGAGGAGTGGTAGTCATGAATTTAGCACTCGCTCAACAATCCTTAGCAGGACTTTCCCAAACTGCTGCTCATCTCTGGGAACAGCTAACTAATTGCCAGACTCCTGAAGAAGAAGCTGAGATCATCACCGCTATTTGGGAAACTCAGGAAGTTCAGGAAGAAGTTGTTGATATCCAAGCAGAATTAGCATTGCAACTGGATGCTGAAATAACGGCTATTAAGCAACGACTAGAACATCTAAAAGCTGTACATCAATCAGCACTATTAAGACTAGAACGCTGGCGACAAAAATTAGATGAAACTATTTTAGAACAAACCGCCGCCGGAATTCTACCTGAGCAAATGATTGGTAATTCACTTCGCATCACAATTCAAGAAAATCCGCCAAGTTGTGAGGTGCTGATAGATGCAGAACAATTGTCTCCAAAATACCGCAGAGAAAAGACTGTTTACTCAGCAGACAAGAAAGCTATTATTGCTGCTTGGAAGAAAGGTATTCCTGTAGATGGCACTCACATCATACGTAAGCGCCGAGTTATCTATGCTTTGACAGCAACAGCAATTCATGACTTCAAAGACTCTCTTTTAACTTAACAATAGCTTTAACTAACTTATCAGCCAACAGCAGGAATTTCACTGTTTTGTTGGCTGCTACTTATAACTATTTTTTGATACTTAAGTAGGTTGACACTAGGAAAGTTAAATATGTTCAAACGTAACTCAATTAAGCCTGGTTTCTAAAATAAATAGTGTTTCATCTGTTTCTCTAACTGCTCATTTTTAGCCAACCAAACACAGTCGCAACAGTTAACTCCAAGTCTATCCCGGCTAACACTGGCAAACGCTCATCACCCTGCAAAAGTTCTGGTTGCTGATTTGGACGGAAAACCAAAATGGAACGATCTTCTGGGTCTATTAACCAACCTAATTGGCAACCATGATCTAAGCAATAGAGAATATTGCCTGTAACTCGATTTGAACTTTGTTCGGGAGAAAGAATTTCAATTGTCCAGTCTGGAGGAAGCAGAAAATCGTTGGGTGCTTCCCCATCAGCACCAAAGGGAATACGCGACCAGTTGAAAACTGCTACATCAGGTACTATTGAGCGGATACCAAAACTACACCGTAGTTCTGGAAAGGCATAAGCAACATGAAGGCTTTCGGCAACATCGTTGATACTGTTGCACAACCTTAACTGTAATCGGCTATGCTTCCCTTTTGGCATTGGTTTTTGAATAATCTCACCATTAATGTAAATGTTTGCAGGCTTTGTTTCTGGTAGCTTGAGAAACTCCTCCAGAGTCAGGGATTGGGTAATTACCGTAGACATGGCTCAGTCGAGAAAAGCAAAGGGGATATGTTTTAGTCTAGCAGTACCTACTCTCAAAAACAGTTTCTACTTCTGGCTACCGCCACAACTGCTTGCACACCACTTAACAAGGCCAAAAAAGCTATGACTACAAAATGGCTAACACCAGAACAGGCCATTGTCAAAGCCAACCTCACTGTTACATCTGAAATCTTAAAATCTTACATTTCAGAACAACAGGGAAAAACCACTGCTGAAGAACAATTCCAAGCTTTAGGATTGCTATTTGACAGGGAACGTTTGCGTGCAGGTAAAGCTAACTTTTTACAACTTTTAGAACCAGTAAGTGATGAGAATAGCTACGCCGAAGATGAAATCGACTCTCATCAGTTAGATGACGATGAGATACAAACATCTGCTACCAACAAGGTAAATCAACTAGAACCATTTATTTTCGAGCAATGCAAAGTTCAAATTGTCATCACTTTACTACCTACACAACAAACAGGAGATAGACCTGTAATGATTGCTGCCAGCAGTCACGGTGATTTCCCTGTAGTTACCATGCTCAAACAAGAAGAACTCGGTGATTTACCACCTGCAATTGTTCAACTACTGGACGAACTGAAAGCCGATTTTCCTAATCGCCAAATTCGCCGGAATATAGCCCAGACTAAAGTTGTCAAAACCAATAAACCGCCCACTGCCCAGACTCCAGTTCGCACTGAAACTGCTAGCTCAGATACTACTAAACCAGTAAGTAATACTACGCAAATTTCACTTTTTTAAATGCCATGACTACTACAAATAGTAACAAATTACTTGTTATCTACGAAGGTCAACAGCACTGGATTCCAGAAGCGATCGCCTTTGACGACCAATTACTACGGGATGCCTTCACTCCTCTTTGCGCTGAACTGGCAAACGCAGACATTGAGCGTCAACCAGGAGAACCCATTCACATCATCAAGAAACCCGGTAAGAAAGGTGCTTCTTCTCTAGATTCCCTGATAGTGGCTCCTGAAGAAATCAACCCCGCAGTCCAAATGTGCTACCAAATGCGTCAACGTCAAGTCATTACTGGAATTGACTGGCAATATGCAGGACAGCTATCAGTCCAGATTGAAGAGGCGATCACAGCTGGGACAGAATTTTCTGAGTCACTCAACCAAACCCTAAAATCCCTAATAGCCTGCACTCCTACATCTAGCGTTATCCCTGAAGGTTTTTGAGTGCTGATAAAAGGAGTTGGAAATTGACTTGAGGGGTAAATTATTGTCCAAATTACAGCAGTTTGCATTTCGGCTGAAGTAGACCCCATACCCTACCTGCATCTCTTCTTTAATTCCAACGCTCATAATAACGAATTGTACAAAGTATGTCTCACCTCGTACCCCTCAGCATGGCAGAGGCAATTTATAGTCTTTATCAGTGCCAACTTACCTTAGATGCCAAAGAATCACTCGATTATCTGGAAACCCAACTCAACATTTACTCCTTACTAGCACTGTATCAGCACTATTTTCCCACCGAATGGAAAGCCAGCCAAGCCACTATTTACCCACCTACAGATGTAGATTGCCATAGTCCCAGAGAACTGGAATTCATTGTACTGATTTACACTCATCTATTTCCGTTATCTCACTGGACTGTAGAAACAGCCTATGAACAAAGATTGCATAGCATTCCTATTACCCCAATGGGTATTGACTGGACAATGGATGGAGAAATTGAACATCTCAAAGATGGTTGGCAACTACTTTTACCTTTTAGCCATGACAGTCGCCGTTGGCTCGATGAAATACACCCAGAAGGTAGCGATTGGTTTGATAGTGAATTTGCAATTTACGAAATTACGTACAGTGACATCGACCGCCCAGACAAAATTGACCACAAAAAACTGAAACGCCAGTGTCATCACTTAGATAATCCTTTAAAGTTTCTGCCTTTAACTTTAAAGCTGCTAGACCATGAAACTAAAAACCTTTGGTTGGACGAGTACGCAGACGATTATTACTACCAACCTGACTGCACCTCTCTACCTTGGTCAAAAGCATCTATTGATTTGCTCACTAGAAAATGGCAGCAAGCCACCCGGATGCTGAACTGTGCAGCCAACTTAATTGATTGGCTAGAAGCAGACTTAAAACCTCATGCTCAGATTCTACTACAACTATGGAAACAAGCATTGAAACCACATTAATCGACGTTACATCTACAGCAATTCTATCCAGCGAGATTCTACGAGCAATTTTGGCAGACCCTCCTCGGAAATCTCCAGTAATTCAAGCAGAATTGCTGTTTTTGGATGGCATTTACATCTTCCACCACCGAGACAAAGAAATTCCCGATGCTCATATTTACAAATGTATCTCACCCGCAGCCCTGAGAACTGCTTTCAGTAACGAACCCATTGATACTGGTTGGATGGAACCAGGAATTGTGCGCTGGGGTACGGGCAGTACAGACACATATTTGGTAAAATTTATCCCACCAGCCACTCATACGATCAATTGCGATGAACTTGGATCTTTAACCGTTCCACTACCTGCAATAGTTTTTGTGGGCAAGGGATTAAAGTATTGGGTTTGGGCAATTCAAGAACAAGAGTTTAGTCCTCAAGCACCAGCCTTTCATGTGCCACTACCCAATGTCTACAGTTCTGGACAGGTGTGTTGGGGAGTGAACGAACCATCTGCTGCTAATGGTCTATCAATTAACTATGCTTGGAATTTGTTTATTTTCAGTATTTTCACCAACCATTTAACAATAAGTAAATCACAAAAATACCGCAAGGATGTTCGCCAGCAACTTCTAAAACTGCACAAAAGATGCAGACGCACAACCTATCCTGTATCTGACCTTGTGCCTATCGGCAATCAGAAAAGTGTCGCTATGCTTGTGCAGGAAATCCTCGATGAACCCATTGCTTGAAGGCATTATTGGTTACAAAATTGTCACAACTTCATCTCTACCAACACACACCAGCAGTGGACTAGAGTACCTTTATGCCGGAAATGGCATCTTTGCTAGAGCCATTCGTCCTGGCATAGAGGTATTAATGCCTATTTGCTTGTGTTCCCAAACTATCAAAGGGCTACCTCACCTAACACCTTATCTCAAAGTCACTCCCTTAATTCCCAAACCGCTGCTACTGGAAATGTGGCGGTCGAGTTATCAAGCTGGCAATCAATTTCATGAAATTCTCTTTCACCTCCACTGTACTGATGCAGACTGGGATTTACAAGTCCCAGAGCAAATTCAAACTCCAACTAGCTGCCAGCCAACTCATTCTGGCAGTGACTCTTCCCACCAGAAAGCGGCTGTAGACATCCATTCCCACGGTTCCTTACCTGCCTTTTTCTCTACCACTGATAATGCTGATGAATCTGGCTTTCGCATCTATGGCGTACTAGGTAGAGTTAATACCCTGAAACCAGAGATTAAATTACGGGTTGGACTGTTTCGCCACTGTTGGGATGTACCTGCTAGAGCAGTGTTTGACATTGACCGAGACTTTTTTATGGTTGATGTCTCACTTTCATCTGGCTGTAAATTTTACAGTACCGATGTACCGACTGTAAATGTGATGGAGAAGCTATAAAGGTGAATTTCAATTTAGCAAATGCTTGTCCCCTCACCAATACTTATATCAACTTTAACCAAGCTTACTATGGAGCTAAATCTTGATTTGGCAAATGCTTCTCCTGTCGTGACTGTCAACTACTCGAAGATAGAACTGTGGCTAGTTGGGTGTGGCGGTACTGGTTCTTGGTTGGCTCCTTCTTTGGTTCGGTTAGGTAGAGTTCTTTCTCAGCAAGGTAAACAGGTGAAACTCTACTTTGTTGACCCGGATCGTGTTGAGTCAGCTAACGTTTTACGCCAGTGCTTCTGTGATGCAGAAATCGGATTCAACAAAGCCAAAACGTTGGCGGTGCGCTACTCCCTGGCTTGGAAGATGGAAGTTACAGCGATCGCTCAACCTTTCCAACCCAAATGGATTGTTCCCAGTTACAATACCCTAATTGTTGTCACTGCCTGTGTGGACAATGCCAAAGCCAGAGAGTCAATTACCCAAGTTCTTCAGCACAACACTCATCGCCCTGCGCCTCACATTTGGCATTTAGATTGCGGTAACTCCAAGCGTAGTGGTCAGGTACTATTAGGTTCTCATCTGTCTACTAACCCCAATGACTATGATTTCGAGGCTTTAGGCTGCTTTCGCTTACCTGCGCCAACTATACAGCAACCTGACCTACTGGTTTTACAACCAGAAGAGTTGGCAGACAACAACTTGTCCTGTGAACAAATGGCCTTGCTCAATAGCCAGTCCTTGAGCATTAACCAGCGAGTTGCTGCGGAAGCCTTTGATTATTTGTTGCAATTGACGACGGGGAAACTACGACGATTTGCTACTTATTTCGACTTAGAAAGTGGTAGCGGAAAATCTCTGTATACAACGCAAGTCAGTATTATGCAGGCAATTCTCCTGAGTCACTCCTGTGCGTAGGCGTAACCCGTCGTAGACATCGCTCCCCTCTCAAATTAATAACCAAGCACTGTACAGTTGCTTCTGTACAGTGACTTCAATTAAGCAAACCAGCCCGTAAAGCTAATACTGCTGCTTGAGTGCGATCGCTTGCACAAAGCTTGTTCAAAACCCCACGCACATATACTTTTACACTTCCCAGGCTGAGATAGAGTTTCTGGGCAATCTCGTTATTGCTATAGCCTTGGACAATTAACTCCAAGACTTCCAGTTCCCGATTTGTCAATGGATCTGCTTGCAGAATGCTTGCTTGCTCTGGGTCAATTGCAGAGATCGTCACCGTCTGAGTAGCATTCGGTTTTACCGCCGTCGCCGCTCCTTGACGAGTATGCTTGAGAACGATACGAGCGATCGCTGGATCAATCCAAGACTGACCTTCATGGGTGATATGCAGCGCTTCCAACAACAACTCGAACTTAATTGTCTTCACACAGTAAGAGTCTGCCCCGGCTGCAAACGCTGCTAGTACCATTTGCTCTTTAGCAAAGGAAGTGAGCATCATTACTTTAGTCTGTGCTGCTGTTTCCGACACTAAAGATTCCCGAAACTGCTGCACCAGCCATATTCCGTCTCTATCCGGCAAGCCAATATCGACGATCGCTATGTCTGGTTTTGTACTTTGGAGCAGTTTCAACCCATTGGAGGCTGTAGCTTCATCACCCACGACTTGAATACCTTCTTGCTCGTTGAGAGAACTACGCATCCCAATCCGCGTTAAGCTGTGGTCTTCAATAATTGCTACTCGAATATCTACCATCATTTACCTCAGCAGCTTGGTAACTATACTTTTTTAACTGTCGAATATGGTTTCAAGGAAAGGATTACTCCATTGGACGAAAAATTTTAGCTATTCAGCCAAAATGTCGCTACTGAGATGCAAAGCGGCATTTCAATGTTATTAAACCTCATCCAGGTTGAAACCAGTAGTTTTTACAGTATTGGCTGAAAAGTTCATATATCAAGGGCTACATATCTCAACTAGCTGTTGAAAAAGCTCCAATGTTCAAAATGGACATCGTTTAATCTGAAAATTCTCTGAAAAAATCTTCCCAAAGTATAAAAAAATATAAAAGCACTGAAGTTAAACTGAAACCAATACAGTTTATTCTGACTTGTGTCCACATCACACCCATAGGAGGATGTAGCTTATTTCTAAGCGAGAACCCTGGCTCTTACACATAGGCAGATTAACAATTGCGTTTTATGAAGAACACTTTATCTTGGAATATAACTTCAGAACAAAGAAACCAAAGAATTCTGCTGGTTGATGACTCAGCTGACAGCCTCCGCTTGCTACAAGTCACTTTAAAGCTGAAGGGATACAACGTGATCATAGCCGACAGTGGTGCTGAAGCATTGGTAAAAATTGCCGAATCTCCTCCCGATTTGGTACTGCTTGATGTAGTGATGCCGGATATGGATGGCTACGAAGTTACGCGGCAAATTAAGCACAATTCAAACTTACCTTTTATCCCAATTTTGCTGGTGACAGGTTCTGAAAAATCAAGTGTCGTCAAAGGTTTAGATGCAGGTGCAGATGAATTTATTTGCAAGCCAGTAGATAAGAAGGAATTACTGGCCAGGGTGCGGGCTTTGTTGAGACTGAAACACAGTATGGACGAACAACTGTTCCTCATTCAGCGACGGGAAGATTTTGTGACCCGCCTCACTCACGATCTGCGAACTCCGTTGATAGCTGCTGACCAATTCCTAAAGTTGCTGCAAAGAGGTGTTTTTGGCAATACCTTATCAGCAATGCGTGAATCTTTAGAACAAATGGCTCAGAGTAACCAAACTTTGTTGTCAATGGTCGATACCTTATTAGAAGTTTACCAGTATGAAGCTGGAGGCAAAACTTTGGATTTCTTTGTGGTTGATCTGTGGGAATTATGTCAGCAAGTAGTGCAAGAATTAATGCCTTTGGCTAATGTTAAACAGTTAACTCTCAAAGCTGCTTTGACAGAGGATACTGAAGCTTCTTTAGCTAGGGTTAGAGGCGATCGCCTGGAACTACGCCGACTTCTCACTAACTTAGTTGGTAACGCCATTCGCTTCAGTGATGCTGGGTCAGTAGAAATTCGCCTCAATTCCACTGTTCAAGGGGTAACGATTGAAGTAGAGGATACAGGTATTGGCATGAATCCAGAAGAACAATTACTCTTATTTGATCGCTTTCGACAGGGCAAGCATCAACGCCGGGGGAACGGTTTAGGATTATATTTGTCCCGTCAAATTGTTGAAGCCCATCAAGGGAATATCTCTGTTTCATCGACTGTTGGGAAAGGCAGTATCTTCACAGTTTATTTACCTGTGCAAACAGCTTATTCAAAAATGTTATCAGCATAAAAAATTTGGGAAATCGAGCTTAAGGATTTGCACCGAAATAACTTACCTACTTTATCAAAAAAAACTGATAATCAAGGTTTTCAGTTATTCAAAAAGGTAACTTATTAATGCGTGCCTCTTAAGGAAAGTTTTACCAAGATTCATCTGGTTCAGGTGGACGCCAACCACGAGTAGTTGAACTTTCATCACCTAGTCGATCAATTGCCCCAGGATCGCTGTTGAGGAATTCATCTAAATCTTCGTATTGACTTGGATAATAATAACCTGATGTAGGTTTGATAGGATTTTCCTTAATTATTATGCTTTCACCAGGTTTGAGATGAGCATATTCGGGGTAATGCTCATCTTGGGATACATTATCAGAAGGAACGATCAACTCATCTCCTGGCGAATCTGGGTCATCGTCATAAAGCATTACTAATAAACCATCTTCTAGCCGTTGAATTCTTTTATTCATAAAATCTAGTGGTAGCTTCAAAATTGTGTAGCCTCAGTAACACAGTGGAACAATGATAATACGATTAAAAGCACTGTTCAGCTATTTAACTTTCTTGGAAGTCTGCTAGCAGAGCTAATACCGTATAAAATACCGTCTGCCATGAAATCAGTAAATTATCCACTTGGATGATTTTATCGAGTGTAATTTCGTGCCAAGGTGGATATTGGAGTCTCATGCTTGCTAGATAAGCTGTCTAATAGATGATTGGTAATGGATTTAACCACTAGAGTCTCAGAAGGTTCTGGTTTGAGCATACCTATCTTTGATGGGTCGTATAACAATGGTAAGGGGAGATATTTATCTGAACCAGAAATCATTAAAAATTCTCTGCTCGAACAGATGTTTGAAGCAGAAGATTTACAATCTCTACTACTGGTTAAAATTGATAGTAAAAATCCAGATGCCAACCATTTAAGACAAAGAACCTTTCAGGATGGAATCCGACGCAAGTTAGCTTTCAGTTCTGGTAATAGTTATTACTTTGCTGATGGTTCACTGCATAAAAAAATTAGACGCTTATTCGCTACAGAACCAGATACTGCCTGTCGCTATGGTTCTTTACTAGTTAGCAATTGCTACAAAGGCTCAGAAACTTTTACAGGGCTGCGAGTCAAAATTGTGGACTTTGAAGATCCACAGTATGCTCATTATAAAACAGGAGACTGTCACGGCAAGATTTCGCCTCAACTTGCCAAACAATTGGGAGGAGAAGGCAATTGTCCATTCCAATTTCGCTTTGCCTGGAGAAGTAATTGGGCTGAACCAGATAATTCCCTGTGCCCAAAAACCAGCTTCTTATCCAAAGGTACTTTCCTGCCCGATGCCAATTTGACTGATGCCAAAGGGTACGACATTATTATGGATCGTTCCTCAATTAAAGGCATTAAAAAGTCGGAACTCAAAAACTTAATACCCTGCGGTGACTATGAGTTTCCCCAAGCGGTAATCGGGAATCGAGGTAACGCCAAAGCTACCAGCTACGATAATAGTTGGCAGTTTACCATTTGGTACTCAGAAGAAGCAATCAAACAAGATTTGAGCAAACCCACCCAAGAAAAAGCTAGAGAACTTGCCGAGTTGCAGCGTAATCCCTTGGTGTTGGCAAAATATATCATCCAACAATATGACAAACAACAGCGATCGCAGCAAGAGCAGTCAGAAGAAGCTTTTAACGAAATTGAGGCTAATGCTAACAATCAAGCACAGGAATCTCGCTGGATTTCCCTATTACGTAGCGATAAATATGGTCAATTGATTGAAACCCCCAAATTTCGCAAGTTTGCTACCGATTACATAGCCAATCAATGGCGTGACTTAGCGATTAAGGGAGGATACAACCATAATTCGGGTATGGCAATGCCTTGCGATCGCCTAACTAGTGGCACAATCTGTGTACCTCATCTACCGGAAGGAGATGTCATTCTCACCCGTTATCCCATCGTCAATTCAGACAACATCCGCCTCTACCAAAATATCCACGATCCAGAATTGAAAAAAACTCGCAACGTAGTTTGGATTCACCCCAAGGATGCCGAGGAATACCACCAAGCCGATTTTGACGGCGACCAATTAATGGTCAGTTCTGCTAGTAAACTACCTCATATTGCTCAAGAAACTCTCCGCGCAGGTGAACCGGGACGATTTGAGCCAGTTAAACAACGTCCTAAGCTGGCGTATACGGAAATTACAGATGAAGAAGGCAACTTAAAATACAAAAATTTAGCAGAGATTGCTGCTGCCAGCAGTCAAAATAAAGTAGGGCTGGTAGCAACAAATATTGGGCGTGTACAGTCATCAATGCCCCAAGACGGGGAGAACGTAGAGCGATTTGAAAAACGACAAAGGAAGCTACTAAACCGTCTATTTCAGGCACTTCAGGTTGAGGTAGATTCGCCCAAAAGTGCAGAAAGATTGGAAGATATCAAGGAAATAGGTGGGGAAAATTTACTCGCCGATGCCAAAAAATGGTCAGAGTCTCACCCCAGTTACTTCTTTGACTTTAAAAAAGATGAACGGCTCTATCGCTCCTTTGCCATGCCTGCGGATGCTCCTGGCTCAATTAACGTCATTGCAAGAGTTGTAGTCAATCCTTTGTGGGAACCAACACGCATTCGCAGCAGAGATAGGCATGAGTTTCGCTACCTATTTCCTAAAGAGACGCTATCTGTAGATGCCTTGGAATGGGCAGAAGAACTGAAAACAAGGTTTCAGCAAGCTAGAGACGAAATTAAGGAACGGGTGGGAGATGACAGGGAAGCCTTTAATGAGGAACTAGGAAAGCTCTACGAAAGCTATCGGGCGGAAATTGATGAATTATTCACCAGTCCAGAAGAGAGGTTTGTAAATCCTGCGGACAGGCTCAATCAATGCGTAGCGTCTCGCAGAGAAGGCGCGGCGGCACTGTGGCATACACAACACACCCGTCCAGAATTAGATCGGCATCGCAAAGACTGTTTAAAGCTGGCAGAACAGATGGAAATTACGTTTTCGTTTCAGCACGATTATGAACTGCCAAGCGTTGCATTACCACAGGATATTTATGTTTTGAGTGTTCCTTTTGGTGCAAGTGCTATTAAATGGAAAGAATCTTTAGAACAAAAGGGAATTAAATTTGATGCCACAATTCATCCTCAATTACCTCTGATTGAATTTGCTTTGAAAGACTTATCACCCAAAGTAGTTGATAAATTAGCAGCTAAATTTGGCGAAAACATTAACGATTTAGATGAACTTAATATCCCGAAGGATTTGAGAATTATTCCTCCAGCAGATCATAGTTGGGCGACATCACGTCAGGATTCAGGTGTTGGTGCTTTGGCATATAACCTGTTTACAGAGGAAGTATGTCAACAGCTTCAAGATTTTCAGTTTGATGAAATTAAAGTGTTGGGTATCAAATACAATGACTTCGCCAATGAAAACTTTGCTAGTAAGCAATGGAAAAAGCGCAGCGTTACTTTGGAAGTAGGAGTTTTTGAGCTACCCGAATCTCATCCAGAATTTTATCGTTACAACGGTACACCGATATTACAGATTGATGGTAAGAATTTAGGTACTTTTGCTCCTGATAGTCCGAAACTGCCGATTGGTGCTACATTTGCAGCTACTTTGCAACCAGATGGCTCTAGTATTATCCTCAAGGTGAATCCTGAGTCAATCAATCTACCAGAAGTTCCATTACCGGAATCAGAACCAAAGTTAGATACTGCTGGGCAATTCCAAGCCATTCACCGTGAACTCTGGCGTAAAGAAATGTTTGATAATTTGGTAGGAGCGATCGCTACTACCTACGAACAGCGACAAGCCAATCAATCTGCAAGTAATGAAATTGAGCAGTTTAAAATTGGTAGCCATTGGACTGCTTATGTGCAACCCAGTGGTGATTTTATTGTTCGGAATGAAGGTAAGCGGACGATTTGTCGAGGCAATCTACAGACGGGTGAGGAGATATTTCCACTTTCAGAAGAACGTGCCAGTGAGCTAGAAGCGATGATTTTAGAGAGAGAGCGATTACTTCACAGAAAACATGAATTATCACACAATGGACACCATATTAGCAGTCAGGATATAGAGTTGAACTGAAGTCGCAAAGGAGATTATGTTCCACGCCGCCTGTACCAAATCCTGAGAAGTGGTCGAGTGAAGCGATCGCTCTTTAACGGAGTAACATCCAAAGGTAATTGAACTGTAAAAGTGCTGCCTTTACCTAATTCGCTTTGTACATTTAAATTACCTTGATGTGCAAGAACAATAGCTTGAACAATGGCTAGTCCCAAACCAGAACCGCCAGTGTTACGAGAGCGATCGCTACTTACTCGATAAAAGCGATCAAAAATCCGCGTCAGTTCGTGTTTCGGGATACCAATCCCTGTATCTTGAACTTTAATTACAGCATTATAGTCGTTGCGATCTAAGAAAACTGTTACTTCCCCACCTCTAGGTGTATATTGTATTGCATTGACAATTAAATTAGAAAACAAGCGATAAAGCTGGTCAGAATTACCTATAATATTCAGAGGTTGATTCACTTGTATTAAAGATGTCAGCTTTATCCCTGCGGCAGTTGCGATCGCTTCAAATTCCTCAATTAAATCACTAACAATATCAGTTACACAACAAATTTCATATTGTAACTTTTGGGCTTGTCTATCCATACGTGCCAACATTAATAAATCAACAACTAAAGTAGTTAGTCGCTGATTTTGACGCTGTATAGTTTGCAAAATATCCCGTGCTTCTTCTTCGTCTAGTTGAGACATTAAAAGTGCTGATTCCACGGTTGCACCTGTCGCAGCTAGAGGTGTTCGTAATTCATGGGCTGCATCTGCTGTAAACTGTTGAATTTGTCGGTAGGATTGATAAATTGGCTGCATAGCTAATGCTGATAACCACCAACTAGCACCAGCAATCATACCCATTGCCACTAGCAACCCTAACACCAAAATTAGTTTTACACTATCCAAGTAATGATTAAACTCTTGTAGACTTCGCCCTACCTGCATATATCCCCAGTCTTGATAATTTTGGGTATGCAGTGCTAGGGTAATTTGATGGTAATCCTTACCTTTACTATCTTTGAGAAATTGCCAAATTTTTGGATCAAAAACATCAGGTAATCCCTTGGGATAATAACCAGCATTAGCAACTAATTTTCCTGAAATATCAAAAAAACGTATATAGTAGCTAGTTTTAGTAACAATACCAAGAAGATGGCGTTTAGAATGCGGATGTTTTTGAATACAATTAGTAGCTTGAATTCCACAGTTATCTAGATTTGGGAATAACTGATGCGCTAAAGGTTTCAAATCTCCAGGCGACTGTAGTTTTAATTCAATACTATCGTGCAGTGTCCCCCCCACAGACTCGATTTCACTGTCTAAAGCCACCACATGAGCATGAAACACTGCTCGATAGAAACCGAAAGCAGATATGCTTAAAATTAAACCCATAACGATCGCATAATACAGAGCCAACCGAATACGGGTAAGTCGAAACAGCTTATTCTGATTCATTGGTGAAATTCAGACGATATCCCATACCGTGCAAAGTTTCTATCAAATTAGGACAGTCGCTATTGCTGAGTTTGCGACGTAATAAACGTATTTGTGCCGCCACTACATTACTACTAGATTCCGCATTAACTTCCCAAATTTGATTGCGAATTTGTTCAGTAGTGACAATCTGCTTGGGGTGCTTCATAAAATATTCCAATAGTTGGAACTCTTTATTAGTTAAAGGAATGCTTTGCTGTTCGCCTATACTATTTTGTCTTACAACTGTACTATTGCCGTAATCTAGAGTCAAGTTACCAACAGTCAATTGTTGAGGTTGGAAATGTGGAGAGCGGCGCTGCAAAGCCCGCAATCGTGCTAGCAATTCTACCATGCCAAAGGGCTTCACTAAGTAGTCATCTGCACCTGCATCTAAGCCAGTAACCTTATCTTCCATTCTATCTTTAGCGGTTAGCATCAAAATAGGAAGAGGATTTGCTTGAGAACGCAGTCTTTTACACAGTTCTAAACCACTAATTCCTGGAAGCATCCAGTCAAGAATTGCTACTGTATATTGTGCCGAACTATTTTCTAAGTAAGCCCATGCTTCAGTACCATCCATTACCCAATCAACCAAGTATTTTTGTTGATTTAAGGTACGCTTGATAGCAGTCCCTAAATCTGGCTCATCTTCGACTAGCAGCACCCTCATATCAAATTCAGTAGTTTAAGGTTCGTTGTAAATTTGTGATGTAAACATAGTTTGCAATAGGGTTGTCCCCTAATAAATAATGTTACAGAAGTTTATGAAATTAGGATGAAATTGCTATGAAACCACATCTATTTTGAGAACCATACTTTTTAAAAGTAGTAGGAGCATCTTGCTCCCTGCTGGTAGTAGCGGGCAAGACTTCGGCGTGAGCGCTCAGTCGAACGCTGCCCGCACTCCTGGTTTCAAAATGGACGAGGTTTAAATATCATAATTTGCTATCTAAACTTGTGGCTTAGTAGAGACGAAACGAAGCCACACCTATGGGAATTTCTGCATCAATGCCAACCTCTTTAGCCGAGAAGCTGTAGACAGAACCATTACCAAGATTTTGTCTTTTTATTTTATTAAGCTCAATCTCAAACTTAGTGTTAGGAGCAACTGCTTCGGGGAAAGCTAGTAGTATTATTTGACCGTTGACAGATATATTGGTGTTAACCTTATGTTGATTTTCATCAACAACATCAATATTGCTAACGTCATTACTCACAGTTACATTATTTGGAACTTTGATAAGTATTTGGGTAATAGCTTTGCTATTTTTGGGAACGTGTAAACGGAAAGTATGTCTAAAAATTCCCCAGCGTGTGGGAGGGAATTGTGCATTTCCATCAATATGGATAACTCTACCATCATCGGTTCTAGTACTTGCATAGCTAGGAGCAATAATAGCTGTGCTACTCAGAGTCAATATAACAGCGTAAATTAATAACCTCTTCATATTTACCTCCAAAATAATTAAATACGTTAGCTAAAGTGCAGGTTCATGCTTTATTAGTGAATCTGCTCTTAATAGATAGATCAAAATTGGGCAAAACCACAAAATACTACCTTTAGACAGCTATTGATCAGGATAAATAGGCAGTTAATTTGACATTATCAGATTCAAATTTTCTGTGATGTTCTTGCTGAAGAGATATGCTACCTCTATCTAATAGCATGACAAGTCCTAATGAAATTAGGATGAAATTTTCATGCTTGTAACTAAAATATATAAATAAAATAAAATAAAGCTTCCAGAAAAATCTCATAATCTGTTAAATAAAGTCTTTATCATACCCAAATGAAATCAGGATGAAATTTACACATTTTCTGAGGAATAAATTATCATCATGTCGTTAGATAGATGCTCTTACGCCGACAATCGTCTAACGTGAATTATTAGAAGTATAACTACAGCTTCATAACTGATTCATTTAGTTAGGAAGAAAATTATGACTCAAACTACGAATCTATCTTTAAAACTTGTATTCAAGCTTATTTAGAATACCCTGAAGCTGAATATATGCTACCCAATTTACCTTTGAATAAAAGTCATTAAAATGAATAACAAAGTTTTAACTTACAGTCTTGTTACTCTACTGACAAGTACCACTATTACAGCTTTTTCCATTATTGAGAGCGCCAAAGCTAGCGATCGCAATCAAGTTAAAGCTCCTAATCCAACCAGTACAAGCCCTATGCTTAGTGGAATGAACATGAGGGCTGACGTAGATAAGTCGTTTATTGAAATGATGATTCCTCATCATCAAAGCGGTATTGAAATGGCTCAAATGGCTTTGAACCGAGCTAAAAGCCCTGAAGTCAAAAAGCTGGCGCAATCCATAATTTCAGACCAAACCCGTGAAATTCAGCAGATGCAAACTTGGTACAAGCAGTGGTATGGCAAAGAAGTCCCTAAAAACGTCATGAATATGGGTACAGGTATGGGCATGGGTAGAGGTATGAATATGGGTGCAGGTATGAATATGGGTGCAGGTATGGATATGGGCGAAGCAATGAAAACTTGTATGCAGCAGCAAAATATGGAGATGATGACAAGCTTGCAAAATTCGCCTGACTTTGATCAGGAATTTCTCCGTCAAATGACTCGCCATCACCGAATGGCGACAATGATGGCTGGTATGGTTGCCAACAGTGCTAGGCACACCGAGGTGAGAAATTTAGCTCAATCCATTGTCAAGAGTCAAAGTACTGAAATTGCTCAAATGCAGCAGTTGCTCCAACCAATGAATACTCAAAATCGAAATACTCCTACTCGAACGATTAGGTAGTAACTCAATTTCTCCAAAAAGGACTGAACTAGCTGAAAGTGCGATACTTTTGACTTCATTAAAAAGAATTTTGCAAAATCCCTTGACTCTCTAGCCAGCTAGAGAGTCTAAGATAAATTCATGAAGTAAGAGATTTCAGACAATCTCAAGCTATAGTGGTTCGTCTACTTACAGTTATGCCGTCTGAAACAGCAATCAAAGAAGCGTGCTAGTTAAAGCCGTAAAGCATTTGAGCCTTAAAATGCTGATTTTCTTAAATCCATTTTTTTATTATCTAAGTTCAAGGTTTCTAACGTTATGACACTCCAAATAACAGTTCCTAATATGGCTTGCTCTGCTTGTGGAGACACCATTACTAAAGCAGTCAAGACAGTTGATCCTACTGCTACAGTTCAAGCAGATCCAAAAACAAAAATCGTCTTAGTGGATACAAATGCTTCTGAAACAGTTATTAAGGAAGCAATTACTACTGCTGGCTATTCTGTTACTTAAAAGCGATCGACAAATAAAAGTAGAGCAAGATATAGCCTAAGCCACCCATTTAAAATATCTGAAACCCTTGCGAACAGATAAAGGACTGGCAATTGAATAATGTACCAATCATTTATGATTTTTCTGCTTGATATCAATTATCTGACTGGTACTTTATTTTTAGGCTAGTTCCTATTTACAAATTACGTTAGCGTACCCCTCCGGGGATCTTGCTACGCGCAGCGTCTCCTAGAGAAGTGGGGCATAGCCCATTATTTTAACTATGGATACTCTAATTCTTAAACTTCGAGGCATGAGTTGTGCCTCCTGTGCCAACAACATTGAAGAAGCAATTAGCTCTGTTCCGGGGGTGAGTAATTGTAACGTCAACTTTGGCGTGGAACAGGCTACTATCCAATACGATCGCAAGCGCACCAATCTAGAAACAATCCAAGCCGCCATAGATGCTGCTGGATACTCATCTTACCCACTCCAAGAACAAGAAATGATTACGGGAGAAGATGATGCCGAAAAAAACGCCCGTGAAGCAGAATTACGCATACTTACCCGTAAAATTGTTGTAGGAGCAATCCTCAGCACTTTGATTCTACTAGGGTCAATTTCTGCCATGACAGGGCTAAACCTGCCTGGGATTCGCGCATTATGGTTAGATAATCCGTGGGTACAATTGGTACTAGCAAGCGCTGTTTTGTTCTGGTGCGGTGGAGACTTCTTCAAAAATGCCTGGAAAGCCTTTAAACGTCATACAGCAACGATGGATACCTTGGTTGCTATCGGTACTGGTGCAGCGTATTTTTATTCACTCTTTGCTACTGTTTTTCCCGGATTTTTTACGTCTGCTGGATTGATGCCTGATGTGTATTATGAAGCAGCAGCAGTAATTACCACCTTAATTCTGCTAGGCAGGCTATTTGAGAATCGGGCGAAAGGACAAACTTCTGAAGCTATCCGCAAACTTATTGGTTTGCAACCCAGAGATGCCAAAGTAATCCGAGATGGGAAAGAAATTAATGTTCCTATCCAGGAAGTTCAAATTGGTGATGTAATTTTGGTGCGTCCGGGTGAAAAAATTCCGGTTGACGGAGAAGTTATAGAAGGTGCTTCTAACGTTGATGAAGCGATGGTGACTGGTGAAAGTTTGCCAGTTAAAAAGCAACCGGGGGATGAAGTAATTGGAGCCACAATTAATAAAACAGGTAGCTTTAAATTCCGAGCAACCCGCATTGGTAAAGACACTTTTTTGTCTCAAATTGTCAAAATGGTGCAACAAGCTCAAGGCTCTAAAGCACCAATTCAACGTTTAGCAGATCAAGTCACGGGATGGTTTGTACCAGTAGTTATGGCGATCGCGATCGCAGCCTTTGTCATTTGGTTTAACGTCATGGGCAACTTGACATTAGCTCTAATCACCACAGTAGGTGTGCTGATTATCGCTTGTCCCTGTGCCTTGGGTTTAGCTACTCCAACTTCAGTAATGGTAGGAACCGGCAAGGGAGCAGAAAATGGTATTTTAATTAAAGGTGCAGAAAGTTTAGAACTCGCTCATAGAATCCAGACCATTGTGCTGGATAAAACTGGAACTTTAACACAGGGAAAACCCACTGTTACTGACTTTGTTACTGTCAACGGCACAGCTAATAGTAACGAGTTAAAATTTTTGCAGTTGGCAGCGTCTGTAGAACGAAATTCAGAACATCCATTGGCTGAAGCGGTGGTTAGGTATGCCCAATCTCAGCAAGTGGAACTGACAGAGGCTAAACAATTTGAAGCGATCGCTGGGAGTGGTGTCCAAGGCATTGTTTCAGGCTACTTGGTACAAATTGGTACTCAGCGTTGGATGGAAGAATTAAATATCGACACCCGCACCCTTCAAGAGCGCAAAGCCTCTCTGGAAGCTGCTGGTAAAACAGCGATTTTAATTGCTGTAGATGGGAAAATTCAAGGCTTGATGGGAATTGCTGATGCACTTAAACCTTCTTCAGTAGCAGTTGTGAGAACGCTACAGAAGTTAGGTTTAGAGGTAGTTATGCTAACAGGGGATAATCGCAAAACGGCAGAAGCGATCGCTAGTGAAGTTGGGATCACACGAGTATTTGCAGAAGTTCGACCCGACCAAAAAGCGTCTCAAATACAAGCATTGCAAGCAGAAGGGAAAATTGTCGCAATGGTGGGTGATGGTATCAATGATGCGCCAGCACTGGCTCAAGCTAACGTGGGGATTGCAATTGGTACAGGGACAGATGTAGCGATCGCAGCCAGCGATATCACCCTGATCTCTGGAGACTTGCAAGGTATTGTTACTGCAATTCAATTGAGCCGTGCCACTATGCAGAATATCCGCCAAAATCTCTTCTTTGCCTTGATTTACAACGTTGCTGGGATTCCCATTGCTGCTGGAGTTTTGTTTCCGATCTTTGGCTGGTTACTCAACCCAATGATTGCAGGTGGGGCGATGGCTTTTAGTTCCGTTTCTGTTGTGACTAATGCCTTACGGTTGCGTAACTTTAAACCAAAACATATCTCAAGTAATCGTGGAGTAATTTAGCAAATGTTCAACAAAAGTAAGATTTTTGGCAGTATTGCCGGGTTAGGATTTATGTTTGGTATTGCGTCAAATGTAGCAATAGCAGAAATGCCAATCCATTCATCAGAACAGACCAATCAATTTCGCCGCATTGAGCAACCACTAGCATTAAAAATTGGTGTTACTTTGGGCGGCTTAGGATTAATTGGATTAGAACTGTGGTGGTTTCTATTGAGTAAAAATAAAGCTGCAAAAGCTAATCTCGGTCAAGGGATACAGGAGTTAACAATTAATGTAGATGGCGGTTATGAACCTTCTCGTGTAATTGTGAAATCTGGTCTACCTGTACGGCTAAATTTCTTTCGTAGCGACCCTAGTAGCTGTTTGGAAAAAGTGTTGTTACCTGATTTTCATATTGCTCAAGATTTGGCTCTCAATCATGTTACTCCCATTGAATTTACACCTCCCCAACCAGGTCAATATCAATTCACCTGTGGAATGAATATGTTTCGTGGTGTGGTAGAAGTCCAGTAGTGAGGTAACAATAAACTTTACCTACTGTTATTTTTCTTTGTTGTTCATTCAACAATTAATGCACTGATTGTCAAACCACAGATAAATATAGACAAACTATCTATATTACAGTACGGTTCAGTTAACGAAATCATAAGGTGTTTAAACAATTTAAATTTCGTTAACTATAGTGTCTGAAAAACCCTTAAATGAACCGTATTGATCTATATTCATCTTTATTTATCTATGGTTTTTCAGCTAATCATTTTATGAAAAATCTATTGATTAAAAGTAAACCTGCCGTTTACTTTTTCACCTTTAACATCGGCAGTTACTTTTACCTGATATTGACCAATTGCTTTTTCAGTTAACTGTGCTGTGTAATGTTTTCCACTAGCATCATAAGCAAGAGGAACTGTCTTTTGTTTTCCATCAGGTAGCTGAACTTGAGCCGTTACTTTTGCATCAGGTACTGTTTGGTGATTGTCACCTTTTAGCACATATAAATCCATGTGAGTTGCACTTGCTTCTTTCTCAGGAACAAATTCTAGATGATAACTTCCTGTTTCTACAACTTGACCTCCATGAGATTCACCATGCTGACTATCTGTTTTAGTGACAGGTGAAGCTGAAATAGATGGGGTTTGGGCGTTTGAGGTAGAAGCGGCTGGACTATTTTCTGTATTAGCTGCTTTATTATCGTTACTGCAAGCTCCTAAAAATAGTAGTCCTACACTTCCAAGAATAATTAAGCTAGATTTAAGTGATTTCATTGGTTTATTCCTCATTTAAAATGTGTTGATAATTGAGATAAGATTTCTATGGCAATCCAGTCTTTGCAAGATTTTTAGATCCTGGCATTGAGTCTATATAAAGTTTTTAATCCACCTCCCTGAATAAAATATCAAATAATGCCAGATACCAAACAGCAAAAATTTTCATACAATTGACTCTTGAGTAACTTGAATATTGTATATTTTTGTAGTCTTATTCGGAACTAAAAACCTCCCAAATAGCGAATATAAAGCTGGTAAAACTAATAGTGTTAAAGCAGTAGAAGTAAATAAGCCCCCTAACACTACCACAGCCAAAGGTTGCAAAATTTCTTTACCTGCACCAGAACCAATCACTAATGGAACCATACCTAGTGCTGACGAAAGTGCTGTGAGAAGAATCGCTACTAATCTTTCCATTGAACCATCAACAATTACTTGTTTAAGTGGTATTCCCTCAGCGAGGCGATTATTATAGTTATCCACTAACAGTAATCCGTTGCGAGTAGCTACACCAAATAGAGTGATAAAACCAACCATCGAAGCAACGGAAATAATACCACCACTCAAGGCCACAGAGATAACCCCACCAATTAATGCCAGTGGCAAGTTAATCATAATCATGACTGTGGCAGGAATTGACTTGACAGCAAAGTATATCAGTACAGAAATCACGGGAAAGGCGATCGCACCTGCAATTATTAAAGTCTGCGTTGCTTGTTCCTGTGCCTGAAACTGACCGCCAAATTGGACGTAGTAACCTCCAGGTAGTTGAATTTGTTTGACCCGTTTCCGTACATCTTTAATTACAGAACCCAAATCCCGTCCAGCAACGTTGGCAGAAACCACTATCAGCCGGGAAACATTTTCACGATTAATGGTACTTGGCCCCGTGCCATAATCAACTTTAGCAACCTGGGATAAGGGAATTTTCTGCCCGTTGGGTGTATCTACCAACAAGTTACCAATAACATCCAAATTGTTACGGGAGCGTTCTTGCAACCACACAACGAGATTAAAAGTTTGTTGCTTCTCCAAAACTTGGGAAACGGCTTTACCATTCAATCCAGTCTCTATCGTTTCTGCAAGTTCCCCCACAGTTAATCCATAACGAGCTGCTGCATCGCGGTCAAATTGAATTTGAATTTGTTTAACTGGAATTTGGGGTTCTAATTGCAAATCCACAATACCGGAAATACCATTTATAGCAGATTGTACTTGTTTCCCAAGAGTGCGGAGTTCTTCGAGTTCAGACCCGTAAATTTTCACAGCGATCGCACTTCTCACGCCAGAGAGGATATCATCTATTCGGTGGGAGATAAACCCACCAATATTAGTTGCCACACCAGGAAGTTTTTCAAACTCTTTGCGGAGTGCTTCAACAGTCTTCTGGCGGTTTTTCGCTCCTTCTTCGCTAATCTGCACATCCAACTCACCAAAGTTTACTCCAGCCACTTCAGGATCTCCTTGAGCAAACCCAGATCGTAAGGCAATGAAATCAAAACGGCGATCGCTTTTCAGGGCATCCATCACCGCCAAAGCAGCTTGATTAGTTGCATTCAGAGATTCACCAGGCAAAAGCACCATTGAATTGACCAAAGAACGGTCTTGAAATTCTGGTAAAAAGACTTTACCCAACCCAGGAAGAATAATTATCGATGCAATAAACCCCGCAAGTGCCAACCCTAAAATCACCTTGGGGTAACGAATCGAGAACCTTAACGCTGGACGATAAAATTGATGTGCTTTGCGCTCAAGCCAAGTTTCGGTACTTGGTAAACGTCGATTTGCTAGTAATAAAGCACATAATGCTGGAGTTAGTGTTAATGCAACTAAGGTAGAAGCGAGAATCGATAGCAAATATGCCATTCCCATCGGCGTAAAAATTCGACCTTCCACGCCAGACAGGACGAAAATCGGTGCAAAGACCACTGCAATAATGACAGTGGACAATAAAACACTGACACGCACTTCTACTGAACCATCAAATACAACTTGTAAAGGATTTTTCGGGTTCCCTGCTAGTTGATTTTCTCGCAATCGGCGGTAGACGTTTTCCATATCAACGATCGCATCATCTACCACTGAACCAATTGCAACGACTAGTCCACCCAAGGTCATTGTATTAATACCTTGTCCAGTCCAACTCAGAATAATCATGCCTAACAGTAATGACAAAGGCATAGCACTGAGGCTAATAATTACTGTGCGCCAGTTCATCAAAAAGATGATCAGGATGACTGAAACGATAATGATGCCATCGCGCAGAGCTTCCTCAACATTTTTGACCGAAGCTTCGATAAATAAATCTTGGTCAAAGGTTTTAGTAACCTTGATATCCCGTGGTAGCCCTGGCTTAATCTCCTCCATTGCTGCTTCTACAGCTTTAACTACAGTGGGAGTATCTGCCGCAGGCTGCTTAGAGACAGTTAAAATTACTGCTCGTTTCCCTTGAAATAGTCCATCTCCTCGTCTTAGTCCTGGGCCAATTTTGACTTCTGCTACTTGTTCCAGTAATACAGGTGTACCTTTAACCGCCTTGATAACTGAACGTTTGAGTTGATCAATTGACTCTATTCGCCCAATTCCCCGAATTAGTGTTTCTTGATCGGGAGTAATCAAAAATCCTCCCGGCACATTGACGTTAGCATTCTGCACTGCTTTAGTGACTTCTGGCAACGAAACATTGTAGGCTTTAAGCTTGTCTAGATCTACCAAAACTTGATATTGCCGCTCATCACCACCGTAGAGAAAAACATTACTCACTCCTGGTACAGCCAGCAAGCGATTTTTTACATCCCAATTAGCAATCCGCCACACTTCCATCATGTCAGTGCTTTCAGCAGAAAAAGCATATTTAACAGCCCATCCCAAGGGCGAGTTAATAGGCAATATTTCCGGCTGCTCTACTCCTTGTGGCAGTTTCACCCCTTGTAAGCGCTCTGTTACTAGTTGGCGATCGCGGTAAATATCAGTATCCCAGCTAAAGACAGTTTTAATCGCAGAAATTCCAATAGCAGATGAAGATCGCAGAGACTCTAGTCCAGGTGTGCCATTAATCGCGCTCTCAATTGGGCGAGTCACTAAAGATTCGATTTCTTCTGGTGCTAAACCGGAAGCTTCAACTTGAATTTCCACTTGCGGGGGAGCGAAGCTAGGAAATACGTCGAGAGGCATTTGTGTGATGACACGCAATCCCCACAGACTAATTAATATAGAGGCAATAACGATTAGCCACCTTTGGGCGATCGACCATTTGACAATGGAATTGAGCATTTTTGAGACAAATCAAGGGTTTTTTGCTTGACGATACAGTTAATCCATCTGGGATAATCTGTAGTTTTGACAGTTAGGCACTGTATCTAATGTCTCAAATAAAGATGAAATCAGGATGAAATCAAGGTTGAATAATGGTAAACTAAAAACTCGGTAGATATTACCGCGAGTGGATGTATTACCCTTACTAGTAAATGCTTTTACTCCCTATGAGCAAACCTTTTTTTGAATTAAGTTGAGCAATAGAGGTAAGTGATGGCGAAAGCAAAACGTAGCGGTGTAAAAGGGTTTGGTAAACCACCTAAGCCACCATATCTCGATAGCTCATTAGATTTTGAAGAATTAGTTAACGGCAATCTGATTTTAGTAGCGAACGTAATCACTGACGAGACTAAAGGGATTGGAGATGCCTTTACATTTATAAAATATAACGAGCTGACTGACGAATTATCAGATTTTAGGTCAGCTATTGCTACAGCATTTGACTCCTCATTGATTAGACTGGCGAAGCGGCGACGAATTGAAGAAGGTAAGGGTTTACTAACTCTGACTCCAAAACATTATCGTCAAGAATGGGGGCTTAGTGATAGTTCTGACGGTAAAATAGTTTTTAATTGGTGGACTTTAGCAGAGTTGAAAGTTGCTCAAGAACGGAGCTACATATTTGGTGGAACCCGAATTCTTGCCAGATTAACAGAATCTCTAATTATGCATTCTCAAGAAAGGTTTCCGGTTATCTACCACGCTGTTCCATGTACAAGTGGAAATGATCAGGTAAATTATATGCATCTCATGTTTACTGTTCCACTCAGTTCCAACGAAGCAGCAGAATTTCTTAGTATCAATATAATTGAACGTGAAACTACACCTTTAACAGAACTTTTACCTCCTACTTCCTAAAAAGTCCCTTAAAAACAAACAATACTATGTCTAAAATCCGTATTGGCAATACTATAGTTAAAAGTAATGAAAAGTTAAGACAAATACAATCACAAGTTTTTACTCATTATGGCTATCAAAAAGTGAATGATTTTTTGCTCAATGATAGCAGAGATTTTAGAGTTGTATTTGATATGTTATGGGAAAAATATCATAGTCAGCCCAAAATTTTTTATGATTCTACCTTAATAAAGGTACTAGAGGAATCTAAATCATTTAAAAAGTTTATACTAGCCGTTAATATACAAACAATTTCTCAGATGAGAATTCCTTTTGATAAATTTTATATCCCGTGCTTAAAAGAATGTTATCAGAATTATGAGACTGATAAAGAAACAGGTGCTAGAGGTTGGGTAGTCGGTGTTATTCCTTTTCTCGGTGCTACTTACCCTGAACGTCGAAAATTTTTATCGAATTTAATTGACTCTTTAGATATTACAGAAAATATTAATTCAGGAAGAATTATTTATTTAGATAAGCATCTAGCTTTAACTTATAAACAAGATGATTCTAAAAACCAAGCGTTAGGAGAACTATTGTTTGCAGCAAGACGTTCTGAAGATTTATGGTCTTTTGATCAAACAGATGTTTTTGTACCTGTAAAATCATTACGTCAAGCTAAAATTGCTTTAGCTAATTACCAAGGTAAGCACCGAAAAGGCGAATTAGTAGGAAACGATTCTGCACGTTTTTCCAGATTTTTAGGCTTGGATATTAGAGATAGCTATGCATATATGCCTGACTATGAAGAATTAGCTAATTATAGAGGAAAAGGCTTCCAAAAACCATAATTAATTGTTAATCGCTACCAATAAAAGCTAAAAAAATTATGCAGTTAATAAACTTGATTTAATCTAATAATTTAATTATACTGCCCAAAAGGTTACAGTTTTGGATACTTTGAATTGGATGAAAAAATCGCCCATTTAATAATGGCACTCAGTATTTTTATTGTTGAGTATTTTTACTAATAATTATGACTTTTGATTCTTCATGAGGTGCATGATGGTTATCATCTAGGTTTGTAGAATAATTAGAAGAATCTTCTGCTAGGTTGTGGGTAAGTTCTGGCGTTACTGGAACAAGTTGATGATTGCTGCGACGACCCACCATAAAAGCTATTAGAGCTATTGCAGCCCCCCCACCTGCTCCTAGTAACCACAATGGTACTGTTTTAACCTCTGTTGTCTGCGATGAAACTTCTGTGTGTTCATCTGCTTTTACATGGGTACCACCTCGCAGAGATTGGGCGTAAAGTTGCGGTGCGCGTTGGGTGACAATCATATCTCCCTCGAATAAGCCACTCTTGACTTCAACCATATCGCCAGAAGTCTGACCTAATGTGACTTCAACTGTTTGGTAAGCATTACCACTCTGCACATAAACAACTTTCTTCCCATTCGCGTCTACCACTGCTGAGGTAGGAATAGCTGAAATAGCTGCTGATATTTGGTCTGTTAAAACTTCTAGTTCCGCAAACATTCCGGGTTTGAGTTGTCCGCGTGAGTTATCTATCTCTGCTTGTACTGGTACAACTCTTGTTTCTCCCTCTACCATTGTACCAATGCGGGAAATTTGACCAGAAAAAGTGCGATCGCTCACACTAGCAACTTTTAATCTAATTCTCTCACCAATTCTTACCTTACCTAAATCTTTTTCATAAATATTAGCTGTAGCAAAAAGCCGACTATCGTTGACAATCGTCATCAATTTGCCACCGGCATCATTAAAAGTTTGACCAATAGTCACTTCTCTATCAGCAACCTTACCAGAGATAGGAGCAGTTACTGTCACTAATCCTTTAGAATTTGGGAGATTTCCTAGTTGAGCAAGTCGAGTTTGATAACTAGTATTACTGCGATTAATATTTGACTTTGCTAGTTGAACTGATGCTTGAGCGCGTTTGAGTTGATTTTCAGCCCCGATAACATCCCTGCGGCTCTTCGCTTTAGTAAGTTCGGCTTTTGCCTGCGCTAGCTGGGTTTGAGATTCCAGAGCATTGCGACGGGGTAAAGCGCCAGCATCAGCTAACTGTTTGTCTTTGTTGTACTTTTCTTGAGCAAAGTCAACTTGACTCTGTGCTTGAGCAATTTCCGAGTCGGCTATTTGTTGATATTTTTGATAATTTTGTTGAGCCAGTCTTAAATCAGCTTCGCTGTAGTGTAAATCAGCTTGAGCTTGTGCTAATTTATCCTGAGATTCCACACGCAATGTTACTAAATCTGGGCTAGTAACAACAGCAAGGGGTTGACCTTTTGTTACTGATGCGCCAGGTTCCACCAACAATTCAACTACTTTCGCTCCTTGAATTGGGGTAGTCACTTCTACTTTTTGGCTGGGAAGAGTCTCTATTTGTCCAGTAGTTTTGATGCCAACAGCTAACCTTTGATGTTGGACAGGCTCGACTTTAATCCCTAGACGTTTGGCTGTGTCAGCATCAACCTGAATAGAATTATTCGTTGCAGTGGCATCACTTCCTGCTTGAAATTCATTTCCATGTCCGCCATGAGCCATAACAACTGTGGGACTTGCTAATAACAGCAGGCTCAGGAATGTGCCAGAAACACAAGCAATAGCTGTAGGTGTTTGGGAACGCAGAGAGTTAGACATTGCTATTAAAAGTCCTTGAGTATGGGAGAGAGGATATTGCGAACGGTCAAAAGTACTTTTAAGTTTTAGAAATACACTCTCTTACTAGTCTTTCATTCAGAAATGAAATTAGGATGAAATCAAGTTTTGACCGCTCTCAGAATCACATCACTCTAAACACAACTGGAATTCAAGAAAGCAAGTGTTCTCTATCTATTTGGCATTGGATACTTGCATTATGCTTGACATAGATACTTTTGCTTCTCTTCAGGTGACGCTCTTACTGAGGCTGGACTACTCGCTAACACCAGTTCCCTAACTTGGGAAACCTCTTAGGGTGAAGCTCTTAACGTCGCTAACACTGAGTTCGCGGAGCGTCTCAGTGTTAGCGTTAGCGTCTCCATACCCCTCCGGGGATCTTGCTACGCGTAGCGCCCCGTAAAGCCTGCGGCATAGCTACGCTTAGGGCGCAGTCTCTCGTAGAGAAGGAAAGATAGCCAGTTCCCTACGGCGGGAAACCCGCCTACCCTGCGGTTGTGGTAGTAGGGTTTGATGCTTGGTTTTGGGAAGTGGGTACAGCAATGGTGTTCAGCTTTTCCAGGTCTTCCCAGTTATCAACGATTTATTGAATGGATACCATCAACGATGATACCTTTGTGCGTCTATCTGAAGCATTGTTTAGGACAGTGTACGGGTATCGGTTTTATCGATGCAACCAGTCTGAAAGTCTGCCATAATCGTCGCATTTCTCGCCATCGGGTGTTTAAAGGTTTAGCCTCTCGTGGAAAGACTTCTGTAGATTGGTTTTTTGGGTTCAAGCAACATAAAAGTCGTCAATGAGCTTGGTAAACTCTTAAATGTTACTCTCACTGCTGGTAATATTGATGACCGTAAACCAGTTCCTGATTTACTCAGTGGTCTGTTTGGCAAAATCTTTGCCGATAGAGGTTATGTCTCCCAAAAGCTAGCTTCTCAACTTTTATAAGACTTCGGAATTGAATTTTTTGCCAAACCTCGTCGCAACATGAAAAATAAGCTCATGCGTCTTCATGATAAGCTTTTCTCCCGCAAACGCTCAATTATTGAAACAATTAACGACCAACTCAAGAACATTTCTCAGATTGAACACTCTAGACACCGATAGCGAAGCGGTAGCCGGTACCCCGGCGTCAGCCCGTCAATTTTTGTGTTAACGTTTTGTGCGGATTAATCGCTTATTGTCATCAACCTAAGAAACCCAGCCTTCAACGGGAGTGGCTTTTACCTTCATATGTTTAACCCGAACTCAGGTTAATTGAGATTTCTGATGGCTTAAGTCTTCCAGAACCCAGGCTTGGACTAAAGACAAAAATTCAAGAATTACGTTTGAAAGGCCAGGAGTCAATAATAGCCAACTGGACAACTTATAAATCGCCATTTGGTCTAGCTGCTTCCAGATCAAGCCTTGTTAGACTAACTGCTAAGGCAATCAGCTTTGAGTACCTATGGCTACCAAAACACTGACCAAACCTAAGCAAAGACAAAATTCTCAAAATCGCTCATGGGAAAACCTGACAGATCGCCGCAAACTCCGCCATATTGAAAACACATTGGATAAAGCGATCGCATCCTCAATTCAGGATGATTCTATCCAATCCCACGAAGACTTTAAAGCCTATGTAGAAAATTACAGCCAGGAATCAGGTAAAGCCCCCATCACAGTAGAACTCTGTGTTGGAGGTGGAGATGATGACGAGATTAGAGGCTATCGCTTCTATCTCACCAATGATCCGAACCACAGAACCAGTGGCAAGTACTTGATTAAAAACCTAGAAGGAATTACCAGCAAAGATGAAAACTACTTCACCCCTTCTAACATTGCTGAAATTTGCGGTTTTGCTGAAACAGAACTAGATGATCTCGATGATGAATTAGAAGATGACCTGCTCGATTTAGATGAAGAAAATGAAGAAATAGATGATACAAACGATGAACTAGACGACCTATTAAATGACGATTTCAACACCAAACTTGATGACCTAGATGACTTAGGTGAAGAAGACGAGCCATCTGTTAGTCGTGTTAGCGCAGCCCAAACTAAAACTCAAGCCAAAACTTCAACTAAAACCCAAAGTAATTCTCAGCCTAAAACACAACCTAAAACTCAAGACAGAGCTAAGACCAATAAAACTGCTGCCAAAAACTCCAAATCCAGAGAACCTCTAGACGAAGCTTCGCGTTTAAGTGCCACAGCTGCCACCAACGGACGAGAAGTGAATGGGGTGAATTTGGCAGGCTTAACAGGTCAACTGGCATCTCTGGGAATTGCGGTAGGACAAGGTGTTTTGGAACAGCTAGCAGCCGAAGCTGATTCCAAGCGGCTTGAACGAATTCTCAAAGAACTGCAACAGCAGAATGACCGCGTAGATAACATAGCCAGTCGCTTGCAAGAAGCAAAACCGGACTCACCAGAGTCTCAAAAGTCTCAAGATTTTCAAGATTTTCAAACTGTATCTGAAGAGTCAGCCGCAGACAATCCACTGGCTGTAGCTGCTACCAAAATTGGCTCGAAAGTAGACAATCTTGGTTCGCAAATAGACCCCAAATACCAATCTCAACCATTTGAATTAAATAAGGATGCCAGCGTCAGCGAACAGCTTGACCAAATTGAAGCCTACCTGAAAGTTCTTTCCAAGCGACTTGACCGTTTAGAAATGGTAATTAGCCGATTGGAAAAACAGATGGCAGCACCACAGAATAATTCTACTGTTGTCGAGTCAGAAACTGATGCAGATATTGTCCAACCTAACTCTGCTAACCAGCCACCAGCAGACGTTGACATTTTAGAACATCTAACGAAACGCCAAGCACAGCAACAACAAGCTGCCTGTGCCGATGCTTTAGTGGGGTTTGCCAAAGTAGCTGGTGAATTATTTGACCAATCTCCCCAAGCAGGTATCGCCATTTCCAGTAACAAAACTTTATGGGTAGAAGCACAGGACAAGCAGGTAGCGATCACCTTAGAAAATACCCAAGGTGAAACACTCTTTGCTGGTACTCGCACTCAGGGACAGTGGGCGATCGCACAAGACAATCTCACCCCTGATGAAAAGGCTGGCATCTGCAAACTCCCACAGTCGAAAGAAGAATACGCCCTCAAAGCCAGTACCCAAGCATTAATTCAAAAATTTCAAGAACAACTACCTAACCGATTTAACAGCAATGATGAACCCACATTCACCTGGACTGAAAAGGGCAAAGTCAAGTACGAATTTGAACTAGTAAAACTGCCCAATGGTACAAGGCTACTTCAAGGATTTAACCCTAATCGTAACGATGAACAAGTGCTTGATGCCGTTTTAGTACCAGGGCAGCCCCCGGAGATTTTGCAGTGTAGCATCCCCCTGCGTGAGATAGAAACGCTGCTGGACAATCAGCAATCAACTCGCTCTACCCAAGCCCAGACTGATAAAGATACTGCAAGGCAACGCCAGAAACAAACTCAAAGAAAAGCCAGCAAACCAGAAATGCAAGTTTAATTCTACAAACGAGAACAAAAAAATGAACAACACAAAATCTCACATTTCTCAGTTAAAACTGCTGTCATCTCGGAAATTTTCAACCAACTTGAGAAACCTGAAAATCAACCGCACGGACTTACTTTTCATTTTACTATGTCTTGCGATTGGAATTTATTTGTTAGCTACCAAACCCCTATTCGTCACTATTTTGGGATGTGCCACCATTGTTTTCTTGAGTATTGGGTATGTAATTCGGACAGTACCAATTTTAGAAAAGTATTTAGGTAGAAAAATTCGCTTTTGGCATATAGTTGCCGCCATTATCACTGTTACCGCTTTACTCGATACCTTTACAACTCCAGCCCAAGCTATTTTCTTAAGTGGGTTGGAAAGCTTCTTCAACAATTTAGCCCAACAAAGTTCCCAAGCCGGAGGCGGTTCTACTAGCACTTTGGATGCCAACGTTGTTGGTTTGACATTCAACCTCATCCGAGGTGCATTCTTGCTGCTGGTTGCTGCTGCTTCTCTATTTGCCTATAACCAAGCACAGCAAGGTAACGACTGGCGACCGATTGTTACTCAAGTTGGTTTAGCGTTCTCCATCGTAATTGCCATTGATGTCATCACTTTCATATTTGTCGGTAATGGCACAGGAACAACATCAGCCATCAGGTAAACCCTCACTGGGAGCAGGGGATGCAGGGGACGCAGGGGGGTTAGTGATTTCTCAACCAAGGTGATGGATTATTAATCATATTCACCAGACCAGATAAAACTTGGTTGTAATTTGCATAAATTTCTCGTCCTAATTCTACATTTATGTAGTTGCATTTGACAGCAAATTCAATCCAGGTTTGAGTTTCGGCAGCTTCTACTTGTCTACGACACGCTCCGCGAACGCAATCATTTAATTTAGCGATAAAAGCTGCTTCATAACGCCGTTTTCTCCATGCTTCTGCCATATTTGCACACACAGAACGTGATAGCGAAGCGGTAGCGAGTCTTCGAGCGTCTGATCTACGAATTTGATCAGTTAACGAATATCTCTCCTCGACAGGGAACTTCTTTGATAACTCAAAAATTTTCATTGCTGCTTCAAAGGCAATTTTATAAATTCCCAAATCTTTATGATCTTTGATTGCTTCTTTATTCATTGTTTTGCCTCCCCTGCTCCCGAAGCCTCCCCTGCCTCCCCTGCTCTCTTCACCATAATCTCACTTTTTCGCGTTGCTCCCCCCTCACTTGTCACTTCTTGGTTGACTGACTACTAATGCAGCACTAGAGAATTACACAAATATGGCACAAGACAATCGAGAATTCATCAAAGTCAATCGGATTCTAGGCAAGCAAGCCAGCATTGGGCCAATTCCGGCTGAACAGCTACTTCCTTGGATTGCCATCATTGTAGTTTGCTATGTTCTCACCAATGGTTTACTCAGTTTGGGTATGGGTTGGTTCTTTGCCACCTCGTTCTGGCTAATTATCAGTTGGTGGATTCTCACAGGCAAACAGCCCCATCAGTTTTTAGATCGATGGCGTAATCCACCGGGAACAGAGTGGTGCAATAGTAACAGCATTTACATCTCACCGATCCCTGAATATCGACCCTGGTGGGTGCGTCGGCGTTACGCAGACTCGCAAGTGCAAATCCGATTCAAGCCGCTGATTGTACCGAATCAATATGGAGGCAAAAGTAAGCTCATGCCCTTCCAAAATGAGGTAAACATCTGCTGTATTGCAGAAATTAAGAAGGATGATCGTGAAGTGGCTGCCCTGTTATTGGATAAAGGCAACTCTCAGTATCAACTCGTGTTTGGGTTTCGCATCGCTGGACTGCATGACATACTCCATGAAAATGAGGTCAGCGAATTTGCCCACTCTATCGAAGAGGGTTTGAAAGAACTACCTCCCGGTGAAAAAATTACCTTTTGTACAGGCTGTTATAGTGATGATACTGAGTCATATCTCCTACACACAGACTTTACCAAGGGAGTACTCCACAAACGCCAAACCCCGCTTACTGCCTTAGCAGACAATTGCCACTTGAAACCAGTTTCTGTGCTGCTTCGCAACGAGCAATTGCGGGTGGAACAACTCAAGGAAGCAGGTTCTCGCCAAATCTGGAATCAAATCGCCTTCTGTACTTGGACGAGCGATGATGAAGCTGGTTCACAGCAAAAGGACTTTGTGGGTGGACTGATTGAAAAATGCAGAAAATTTGGCTCTTGGGCAGTTGAACTGATTACAGGGAACAAACGCATTTACCAAGAGGAGTTTTTCAAAAAGCTCTTACTGCAAGGGTTTCAGCAAGGATTTATCCAGTGGGAATTGCTGCTCAATACCAAAATTGGCTTAGAAGTAACACCTTGCAATGCTACAGATTTGTGGCAGTGGCTTTGGAATCGATTTAATGAGGGTGCAGCACCTCCTATTCCCCAAGTCATTACACTGAAGGAGACTGAGACGGGACTGGAGTTAACAGAAACCCTAACCACCGATAAACACATCTGTACATTACTGATTGAAGGACAACAGGGACGTTCCGCTTGTCCCGAACATCGGGGAGATAATGACCGAGTTTACCTCACAGGTAAAAGCAAGGTTTGTGGAGTCATGGTTGTAACAGATCCCCCCGTCGGTTGGTCTAATGCCCAAGAGCAGCTAAAGTGGGTCTGGAAAATCCTTGCTTCCAGCTACGTCCACGATACAGAAGCTTGGATTGAAATCAGCCGCAGCAATGACTTCTTAATCCAAGACAACCTGGCGCGTCAGGCAAAACAATCCAAAACAGCCCGCACTTTAGCCATAACTAAAGGACAAGGACGGGACGTTGGAGCGGAAATCAAACAGGAGGAATCCTTTGAAGCCCAACGACGACTTTATGAAGGGACGAAAGCGTTGCACTGTGCGCCTGTATTTCTAGTTTATCGTCACAGTGCCCAAGAGTTAACCCACGCTTGTAACTTGTTAGCTAACAGTTTTGAGACTGCCAAAGTCATTCGAGAGCGTAATATTGCTTGGGAAATTTGGCTGCAAACCCTGCCGATTACCTGCAAATGGTTGCTACACGGGGGTAATCTCAGCGAACGCAGAATAACTTTAGATACCCATACTGTGGCTGGGATTATGCCCCTAACTGTCCCCAAGGACATCGATAAACAAGGTGTAGAATTCCTTACCAGTCGTGGTGGCAAGCCTATTTATGTTGACTTATTTCACCAACAGATTGGACGCGCGCTAATTACAGGTACTTCCGGCTCAGGAAAGAGCGTTTTGGGATGGCGCTTTGCTCTAGAGGCATTAGCTAACAATATTCCTGTTGTTGGTATGGATATCTCTGCTAGTGGTAACAGCACTTTCAAGACGGCAATTGAACTTTTGGGGGAGCAAGGAGCATATTACGATATTTCCAGTGGCAGCAGTAACCTACTGGAACCGCCAGATTTGCGACGGTTCGACAAGTTAGAACGGGAACGGCGCATGGAATCTTGGAAAGACTTTATTCGCAAAGCATTAACAGCGATCGCAATGGGTAAAGTTGAAAACCCCCATCTAGCTCAACGGGTTGATGCTTTACTGGTGAAAGCTTTGGACGTATTTTTAAAAGACGCAGAAATTATTACTCGTTACAACCGAGCCTTTGAGATGGGCTGGCTTTCACCAGAATGGCAGCAGATACCCACGCTACCAGATTTCGTCAAGTTCTGCACTAGAGAACGTCTCAATCTCAGATCCTTTGAAGAGATTGACCGACAGGCACTTAACCAAATCCAAAATCAGGTTAGTGCTTTACTAGCATCTAGGTTGGGCAAAGCGATCGCTCGTCCCAGCACTTTTTCCCCGTTACCGGCGATTAAATTCTTTGCCCTCAGTGGATTGAGTAACGAACAAGATGCTTACTTGATGGCAATTAACGCTCATAGTGCCTGTATCCGTAATGCTTTATCCCATCCTAAGAGTTTGTTTATTGGCGATGAGCTTTCAGTATTATTACGTAAAGATGGCTTTGCCCAGATTATAGGCGAAACCTGTGCCACCGGAAGGAAAGAAGGCATTGCTGTTCTGCTGATGTCCCAAGACCCGGATACCATTTGCGAGTGTTCGACAGGCGCTCAAATTATGCAGAACATGACCTACCGGATTACCGGACGTATTACCAGTAGCGGTATTGCTTCTTTCCAACAGTATCTGGGCTATCCCGTCAATATTATCAGTCAGAATGCAACTGAAGCATTTTTGCCCCGTACCAGCGACTTTTATTCCTGCTGGCTAGTAGAAACAGGTGGTAGATTCTGGCGTACTCGCTTTTATCCTGGCGAAATGATGCTGGCCAGTGTTGCCAATAATCAGGATGAACGGGAAGCACGAGAACGGGTGATGGCTCAGTATCCAAATACCGCTAAAGGCAACCTGTTAGGACTGAGAGCGTTTACCGATGCTTACATTCCTGCTTTGAAGGAAAACAAAGGGTTTAAGCATATTGGTCAAGAGATACATCAAACCACAGCATTGCGTGATTGGGTAAGTCCTGCGGACAGGCCCCACCAAAGTGGAGCATCTCTGCAACAAGAAGGCGATCGCCAAGAAAGTAACGATGGCCAACAGGCTGAAAGTAGCCTGATTGCAAGTTGATATATCTAAAAACTGCATTAAGGAAGGTGAATCATGAAATCTAAACTTACCTTTATCAGATTGATGGCACTAATTCTAATTTTTGAACTTGGTTCTATCGCCAGTCCAGCCCTTGGTCGCACTCAAGACAACGATCGAGATCCAGTAGCTGCTGCTGTTAGTAACAAAACTACTGGTAGTAGTATTTTCACCTCAGACACAGCATCTCAAATCAATGATTTTGTCGGAGATGTCAAAAATTTTGCTCAAAATGACCTATTTAATCCTCTTGGCAATTTGCTCAATTCTGCCTTGGGTGCAATTCAAATTCCAGATTTAAACAAAGTTTTGGCTGGAATTATGAACGGTTCTGCCAACAACGATCCTGGTGCCGTGCTGTCTGAAACTTTGGAGAACAAAACCAATGGTCAAAGCTCTTATAGTATCCGTGAAGACCTTGGTAAATATGCTACTAGAACAATTGCCACAGAGATCGCTAATCAGGCTACTTTGAGCCAAACAGCCCAAAGTCAGATGGCTCAAATTAAGCAAGCTACTCAACAAGATACTCAAGAAAGCGTCAGCTTGGGTGAGGAATCCCAAAGTTTAGATGTCACCCAACAGATTTTGCAAAACCTATCCCAACAGACTGCCCTTACCAGTCGCGTCAACGAGCGGATGCTTATTGAAGCCCAGCAAGCACGCATTGACAGGGCATTGAGTAACACTTTAACCGCTCAAACAGCCAAGGAACTTTCAGCCATCAATACTGCCGATCGCCGTAAGAGTGTTGCCGCAGGCAATGCTGCCACTCAACAGGCGGGCTTATTGATCATGCCTGGTGGCATTACCCTTGGTTCTGACAAGCAGTAGCTTTGATTTCGACACTCATGATGCACATTATTGCTCAATCATTTCCAGTAACAGGCGGAGAATCCGATGCCCTAGAAATTATCTCCAGTTCTTTAGAACTTTCTCGCGCCACAGTTGAGTCGTGGAATACCGTCTGGCTAGTTACTTTAGATCCGCTCGGTTCAGCATTATGGATTGGCTTGATTAAATTGGGCATCACCTTGGGAGCCGCCAGCATCTTATTTGTGGCGTTGACTACTGGCAAGGAAATCATTGAAAAGCAATCATGGTCAGAACTGGCATCAATCTTTGTTTGGCCCATCGTAATTATGATTTTCTTGGGGGCCAACGGCAATATGCTGGCGAAGACAATTACTGTTATCCGAGGCTTCGCTTACAACCAAGTGCAAAGCGTTCTTCAGCTGCAAGTTGGTGAACTAACATTTCGAGATGCTATTACTAATGTGGCAATTAGCAGTATCGCTAGACAACAGCTAGAAAACCTCTATAGCGAATGTCAAGGAAAAGTTGGTACAGAGTTAGTTGAGTGCTGGAACTCGAAGCAAGCACAGGCACAGGCAATTGTTACCAAAGCTGAAGAGCAAGCTAAATCTCCACTCCAACCACTACGAGATTTTGGTAGTTTTCTCTGGAATAGAACTTTACCTGGTCAAATCGGTACTGCTGTTCAGTTTGCCAATGATCCAGGTAGTGTGTTTCGAGATACTGCCATCCCCATCATTCGCTTTATCCTGTATGCCCTGCAATGGGGCTTTGTAAATATTTTGGAAGCTGCTCTGTTGCTAACAGCATTATTTGCACCGATCGCAGTTGGTTTATCTTTACTGCCATTACAAGGTCGTCCTATTTGGGCATGGCTGACAGGGTTTATTTCCTTGTTTGGTGTTCAACTTGGTTACAACATTTTAGTAGGTTTAGCAGCCGTCGTCCTGGTGAAGTCGGGTGCTGAATTAGCATCTGATGTAGCATTTTTATGTTTCCTGAGCATCTTTGCACCAGTTTTGGCGGTATTGATAGCTGGAGGTGGGGGAATGGCAATCTATAACGGCATTTCTGCCAATGTCAAAGGTTTAATCGATATTTTTAGCAGTGCCATTGGAACTGCAACCAGTATTGCTCTACTCCGTAGGGGGTAATACCAATTTTGGATTTTAGATTAAAAACCTTTAACACAAGGCTGTTCGGTGGATTTTCAAACAATACTACTTATGCCAATTTGGTATGACTCTGCAAATTAAACGACTTCAAGCTCCATTGCTTCCAGAAGCCAAAAACCTCCTAGCTGTTTGCTTTATCTGCCTAACTGCATTTAACGGTCTGATATTTTTGTTGACTCTATTCACCGCTTTCAGGGTCAATAAAATCGCCGATCGCAAGACGACCTTTGCCCAGTTGGTAAATGGCGAGACAATCTACATTTCCGAGCAAGACCGCAACTGGCGTTATCCAGCTGTAATTCAAAAAGTAGTTAGTGACTGGACAACTTTAACATTTAACTGGGATGACAAACTCACTGGCACTAATCAACCAGACCAAGGCATTCAAGTTGGTAGAAATGGGCGCATTCCCACAAATACTTGGTTTGCTTCCCTGCTGCTAGAACCGGAATTTGCCAAAGCTTCTCTACCGAAGATTGCCGAATTAGTTCCTACCAGCTTCTTTTCAGGTCAGCTGCGTAGCACCACTATTATTTCCTATCTGTCAGAACCGAGAGCAGTACGACCTGGGGAATGGGAAATAGACATGATTGCTACCCGTATCTTAGTTGACCGCACAACTGGTAGAGATGAACGTATTCCTTTTAACCGCACATTTACCGTCCAAGCAGTGGAGATTCCCCGATCTCCTTTGGGTAAAGATGCTCCTCTGGTAGAACAGAAAATTTATGAAGTGCGATCGTCTGGACTGCAAATTACCAAGATGGTTGAGTTCAATTCTCAGCAACGACGCTAAAGGAAAAGGGTAGAATTATGACCAATTCAAATCAAAACCATGAATTTGACTACCTAAACGAGAACTCTGCTGATTATTCGTCAGAATTCAACAGTATTAACGGCAATCATCGCTCTAAGCAAGCCACTTTGGTTGCTGATGATGATATCAGCCCTGAAGAGGAGCAGTTGTTGGCAGGTTATAACCCTACCGCAAGTCACCTCATTTCCGAAGAATATCGCTTGAAACAAGATGCAGAAGGAGCAGTAGAGCGACCGTTAGCAGAAAAACCTAGTGTTCGACTAGGTTCAGTAGTTGCCTTAGTGGGAATCGTTATTGGCTCTGTAGCACTGATCTGGTTTGGATTTCTCCAACCGAAACCTCCTGTCAAACAAGTAGTCCAAACCCCTACTACATCTCCAAAAGACGAACCAGTTTTAGATGAATCTGCCGAACTTAAAAGCAGATTAGCCTTTCAAGACCAACGACAACAACTCAAAGTAGAACCTGTTGCGGCTAAATCCCCAAGTCCAACCCTACAAAATAAATCCAAACCAACGCCATCTCGACCTCAAGAGACTTTTTCACCGCGCACAACTCCTACATCACGCATAACACCAATAACTCCTGTAAGAATTTCTCAACCTGCGCCCCCAGTAGTGCGGTATATTTCTCCAAATCCTGTTAGTTATCAAGCTTCAACACCAATACGACAGCCTGAAAGGAATGTCGATCCTTTCCAGCAGTGGAGCCAACTAGCTAGCCTGGGACAGTCGCAAATCGGTAACTCTAAAGCAGCTGAAACTCAGTCAGAAGTTGCTCTTAACACTCAAACTCCAACAGGCTTGAAACCAACAGCTAGGGCATCCATTTCCACTCCCGAAGACCCTGGTATTCAAACAGTTTTAATTGGCTCCAAAAGCACTGATAGTAAAACTGATAACTTGACTCCAGGAATGGTAGGTATCCTCAATCGCACCCCTGTAGCTACAACCAATCTCAATGTAAATGAAACTAAAGAGGTAGCACTGGGTACATCTGCCCCAGCTAGAATTATCATGCCAATGATTTGGGATCAGGGAGGGAATAATCCCAGCGATCGCTTTGCTATCGAGTTAACCAAACCTCTCACAGCCACAGATGGCACGGTGGCACTCCCGGCTGGTACTGTTTTAGTAACGAAAACAGTGGCAGTAGGTAAAAAGAATAACTTAGTATCTGCTAGTGCGATCGCGCTTATTTACCCCGACTCCCAAGGCACAGTCAAACAGGAAACTATTCCGGCTGAAACTCTGTTAATTCGCGGTCGAGGACAGCAACCGTTAATTGCTAAAAAGCTGAATGATGTGGGGACAGATATTGCCCAACAAGATTTATTAGTTGGATTACTCAGTAGTTTGGGTAAAGTGGGAAGCATAGTGAATCAGCCCCGTACTCAATCTAGCACTGTTGTTTCTAGTGGCACTTTTAACCAAAGTACTATTACTAGTAACTCTAATCCTCAGATTTGGGCGGCAGCGCTGGAAGGCTTTTTTAGTCCAGTTAGTGAACGTCTGTCTAGACGCTCTGACCAAGCAGTGCAGGAATTACTAGAACGTCCAAATATCCAGTTTTTACCTGAAGGTACAGAAGTCTCGGTTGTCGTCAATAGTTTTTTGAAAGTTGAACGATGAAACAATTTGCTACTCTTATCATCGGCACTAGCACATTACTGCTCAGTGTGACAGCACCTGTTGTACAGGCACAAGCACAAACTCCTACATATCGCTTGATTGAACGGGATATGGCTGCAAGTAATAGGATTCAGGTTCAAGTTACTCCAGGACGTGCTACGCCTATTAGCTTTACTCAAACCGACGAGGCGATCGCCTACATTTTGGTAGCAGATCCTTCACGACTGGTCTACACCACAGATACAGATTTAAAAAGCGGACGCGCTACAACCATCTTTCTGAGGGCAATCCGACCACTAAAGTTTCCAGGGGCTACCACCACTGCCATTACTAACTTACTTGTGCAAACTGTAGACAAAACGGGACAAAAGCGACTCTACAACTTTGATATCGTTCCAGTGCGTAGAAACACTGGGTATCTTGGTATTCAGATTGCAAATGCGATTGTCTCCGGCACTGCGCCAAGACGCGGAGCGGCTTCTGAAAGTAGCGCAATCGCTGGACAGCAGACACTATTAATAGATAAAAATCGCAGAGCGAGAGTAGATGATATTGAAACCGGGCTGAGAATTGCTATTAATCGGGGTTACACCAACAAAAGCGATCCAGTTGTTCCTAAAGTGCAGCAAGTTTTATCTCTATTGCGAAATAGCAGAGTAACAATCCCAGAAGCAGCTACATCTGTTGGTGTTCCAGTTGAGGTTATTTCTGAATTAGGAAGAATCGCCTTAAATGACCGTTTACTCAGACTAGGACAGCAGCGCTAGAGGTGATGCACAGGGGAAAATAGAAAGGAAGTTAACAACTCTCAAATAGTTGACAATAGTGTTAACAAGCCGCTAAAAACCACAATATTGGTACGTATCTTTGTGAGAGTGCTAAATTGATTTTGTCTGTGAGTGATAGCGATATTTTTTTGAATCAATGAGAGTGACCTTTACCCAATCCTCCAATGAAGGTGTTTTCAGAGGATGGATTTTGCTCCGCATAGAAGCCAATGATATTTGCACCCAAATTTGGACATCATCTACATTCAATCCTTATAAAGAACTGTATATCTGGCTGGGGCAAATTCGAGACTTTCAACTACCTGCCAAAATGATAATAGATGAGGAAGGTCATGGAGTAGAGCTTATAGCTGAATGTTTGAGCGATCTATTTGTGCAATTCCGTATTGAGCCGTGGATGTGTGGGAATGATACTACAACACGTCTCAAGATTGCTACTGAGCGTTGTGAATTGATCAAGGCTTTTCATGATGGAGTCATCAAATTTCTTAAGGATGAGTATCAACCATCACAATGGTCGTATATTGATGATCTGAGCAATACAAATTGGGGATCTCTACTCAAGCCATCTAATATCTCTGGTGAAAATTGGCGAATACGTTTAGCAATGTACTGGGGAGGACGTGGCAGGGTTCCTGAAACCGGACGTGAAACCGTATGGAACCAAATCACCCTAGAACAACAATGGCTGGTAATCCTACATGATGTACTGCTATGGACTACACAATTAACAGCTAACGGTCAAATCACAGAAGCCTATGCACTTGTCAGCTTCTACAAAAATCTACCAATCGATCTTGCTTTAGGTGAATTTGATGCAAGTTGGTATGAGAAGCGAAGAATTGAGTTAAACAAAAAATATGGACTGTGTGAGTACTCTATAGAAAGACAAACACCTAAGAATTGCCGTTCTTCAGCAAAGGCGAGGTTGAAAACGCTTAAGCTTGGTCAACTTGTAGATGGCACTATCCGTGGAATTAAACCGTATGGTGTCTTCGTTGATATTGGGGGATATTATGCGCTATTACATATCAACGCAATTTCTCAACTAGCTATTAATCATCCAGAGGAGGTCTTTCAAGTTGATGACTGGATTAGAGCAATGATAGTCTGGATTGATGTTGAAAAAGGGCGAGTATCACTCTCAACTAGCGATTTAGAGACTGAACCTGGTGATATGTTAAGAGACCCGTTGGGTGTGTATGAAAAAGCAGAAGAAATGGCAGACAAGTACTATCAGAACGTCTTGTCAAAGCTGGAAGCTGAGTAGTGCAGTCTAGCATAGCATGAATTTAATTATATCTATTAGTATGGATCAAATTTTTAACACTTCAATGATCTTATCCACAAGTTCCATTGGCTTAATTGGCTTGGCAATAAAAAGTTGAAACCCTGCTTTTAAAATACGTTGCTCATTTTCAGCTCCAGCAAAAGCGGTGAGAGCGATCGCTGGAATTTGTCCCCCTTGTTCTATAGTGCGGGAGCGAACCTGACGAATCAAGGTAAAGCCATCCTCATCTGGCATACTGATATCACTAATCACTAGAGCAGGCGATTGCTGTTCTAAAAGTGCCAATGCTTCTTTTACTGATGCTGCCACTAATACATCTGCCGCGGCGCTCTGGAGGACAGTCTGCATTAACATCCGAGCATCTGCATCGTCATCCACAACCAGAATGCACAAGTTCTCCAATTGGGCAATTTCCTTATTCCCATGCAGCAATTCTCCTAGTACTAGTTCATCATTACTCAACTGCTTTGTCATTGTTACGATAGGTAGCCTCACCGTAAATGTCGAACCCTTGCCGAATCCCGCACTGGCTGCTGTGATATTGCCATTGTGGAGTTGTACTATGTAATGAGCGATCGCAAGTCCTAGCCCTAATCCACCAGCAGAACGAGTAGTGGAAGCGTCACGCTGACTAAACCGTTCAAAGACAAATGGTATAAATTCTGCTTCTATGCCCCTCCCTTGATCGATAACAGTAATCTGAGCTTGAGACTCAACTTGTTCCAACCTGACCTCTACACTTTGATTCTTGGAACTAAACTTGATTGCATTTGAAAGCAAATTCCAAACCACTTGTTGTAAACGAATGGCATCACCTAAAACGTTGGACACACCAGTATCAAGATGTAACTGAATTTGAATGCCCTTTGTTTGGGCTGACAATCGAATAGTATCTGCTGCTGACCGAATTACACTTGCTAGATCAACAGGTTCGATTTCCAAATTCATCTCGCCCTTCTGCATCCTAGCCAGATCCAACAAATCGTCAATTAAGCGAACTTGTAGATGGGCATTCCGCTCAATCGTTTCCAGTCCCTCAATTTTCAGTGCTTCATCCATCTCAGATTCAGTTAGCAATAGTTGCGCCCAGCCGTGGAGATTATGCATGGGAGTACGTAACTCATGAGACAAGACAGCGACGAATTCATCCTTTACTCGATTTATTTCTGCCAGTTCCTCAGTCTTTTGTCTCAGTTCTTCCTCTACACGCTTTTGTTCAGTGATATCAATGCCGATTAAAAATGCGGCTTTGTTCTGGTCATATTTTTGAGCCACAATTAAATAACTACGATCTGCGCTTATCGATTTCAACTCATATAATGCTTCAGATTGATCTCCAGCAAAGAAATTTTGCACGAACTCACGAAACCCATTACCACTAGCTAAAAAACCAATATCCTGACCAACAAAAGCTTCGGGAGACAAATTAAAACTATCAGCTAAGTGCTTGTTGACACCTAGATAGCACAAATCGGAACTGACCCAAGATACAATTCCAGGTACAGCCTCCAATACAGTCTGCAACTGATCTCTAGCTGCTTGCAATTTTCTTTCTGCCTGGTTGCGCTGGGTAATATCTAGAAATACACTTACACACCCCCGCACTTTTCCATCTTCATCAAATAAAGGGGCAGCATACTGCGACAGATTAATTCTCACACCATCATTACGAACCACCTCAATCTCAGAATCCAGTATTTCCACACCATGAGTGGTAGCATATTGCATAGCTAGTTCTTCTGGAGCTAGTTCTCTGCCTGACTGGTAAACTTTAAAGTTAGTTGGACGTTCATCATTAGGAGCGCTGAGAGAGGCATTTGCGTCAATAGGTATGCCAAGTAGTTTGGCAAGAGCCGGATTAGCTCGAATAGTTCGGCATTCTGGATCTTCTGCAATGCCAATGCCAGTTGGAATCACCTCTAATAAAGTTTGTAGTTCTTTAACTCGTCGATTTAAAGCTTGGTTTAACTTGATAATTTTTGCTTCTGCTTGTTTGCGGTTCGTGACGTTTTGGAAGATTGCCAAGCCAGTCAGAATTTTGCTATTTTCATCTTTGACTGGAAAAGTTTGTACTAGATAAACTTGATTGTTATAAGGGATTTCAATACACATTGGAGTACCCTGTAAGGTACTACGGTAAGCTGGTTCTATCAGTTCGTAAGTTTCAGGGAGAACAGTTTCGTGCAGCGTTTTACCTTGGAACTCCTCTTTTGGTAAACCAAAGATTTGCAGTTCTGTACCCTCAGCACCCATAAAGCGCATATCTCGATCAAAGAGAAAAACTACTCCATTGGGTAGATTTTGGGTTAATGTTCGGTATAGTTCCTCACCTTGGCGAAGTGAACGCTGACTCTGTAATAAATCTTTTAGATTGATTTGGGCTTCTGTTTTATCAGTATCTGACTGCTGTTTACTTGACTGAAAGTTAGCAGTTAGCGCACTGATTAATAGACCCTCGATAACAAATAATACAAATTCCAGACTATTGAGAGTAGAAGATGGGTTTGTAAAAAAGTAATGACTAGCTAAAGCAGCCAAAAACACTGATGTCAATCCTGAAATGATACTACCGTACCAAGTACTTATAGCGATAGCAATCAGCCACAAGCTGAAAGAACTTGTAATTCCGGTTAGATGCTCTAGTCCCAGCTTTACTAGCAAGGTTGCTCCCACACTGAAAAATGCAATCCTGTAAGGCAGGTATTTTTGTTTGATCAATAACATAGAGATGGGAGCAACGCTCCAAAGTGAGGCCGGATAAAAAACGAGCAATGTCTACGGCGGGCCACGCCTACGCTAAAAACTATTTTCAGTATATTAAAATATTAGGTATATTAAAACACGTATTAATGCGTAGTAAGATTTACTAGGTCTAATGTATGGTGACGAGCGCGAAAATTTGTAATGACAAGAATTAGCAAAACACCTGCTCAACATCTCGGAGACGATCTGGCAGAGGTGGCATAACTGGCTAGACGATGACACGTACTGGCCTGTACATTCTGCACTCATCCACGGTGACTTACACCCAGGACACATCTTGGTTGACCAGAACTACCGAGTGACTGGATTACTGGATTGGACAGAAGCCTCGGTTGCCAACCCAGCAACAGACTTCGCTCTTTACTACGCCATTTTTGGTGAATCCGCACTCTCTCATCTACTTCAGCAGTACCAACAGTCTGGGGGTCAAGTTTGGCCTCGAATGCACGATCACATCGTCGAATTGTATTGTGCCTACCCTGTCATGATTGCAATGTTCGTACTGCGAACAGGTGAAAAATCTTACATAGAACTAGCACAGATGATGCTGTCCACACATGAACAGCAAATTGTTGGTTTGGGATATTGATTGCTGATGATGCCGAATGGATATGGAAACATATTCCTCAAACCAGAAAGAGTGTTGTTTTTCGGAGAAGTAAAACCAACAGCTATCGCTGCATTGAGTGGATCAATTAATATAATTAGCGAAGCGATGATGATCCAAACACTTCCTACTTTCGCTGCAACAGGTTCTTTTCCATTTCAACTCACCCAACAGCAGCAAAAAGCTTTAGATGCAATGTGGACATTTATACAGCCAACTGTGATGGCTGCTTTATTTCTGCTGGTTGGCTATGCTGGAACTGGCAAGTCAACTATTGTTTTCCAACTAGTTAAAGTTCTTGTCGCTACGGGTAAGCGAGTTGTACTGACTGCACCCACTAATAAAGCTGTAGGTGTGCTGCAACGCATGGCGGCAGAAAATGGCGTAACTGGGGTAGAATTCTTCACCATTCACCAGTTGTTAGGACTGGGTATGGTAACTAGAGGTAAAGAGAAAGTACTTGACCAAACTGGGCCTTCTTATATCAATCTATTTGATGTTGTCTTTATTGATGAATGTTCCATGATTGGCAAACAACTCTGGCGCTGGATTGAGGATGTTGCTAACCAATCATCCACCTGGACAAAAATCAAAATTATTCTCATGGGCGACCCAGCACAGTTAAATCCAGTTAATGAAGGAAAATCCCCCAGTTTTCAAGTACCAGATAAAGCAGTATTGACTCAAGTTGTGCGTCAGGGAACTGGTAGTCCTTTGTTAGAGTTTGTCACTGCTTCTCGCTATGCAGTCACCAAGAGCAAGTTTCCTTTTGAGCCTTATGCCAAATATCTACCTGATAAAAGTAATGGGGCGCTGATGGTTAAACGTCAAACTTTGCTGCATTATGCCTGCAAAAAGATGAAGAGAGAATTTGCTCAAAACCCAGATTGTTTCCGAATTTTGTCCTGGACTAATACTCAAGTTGACTTTTACAATCATCAGATTCGCACACATTTATATGGTGAAAATATCAATCGCTTTATTCCTGGAGAGAGATTAATCACCAGAGAGCCTGTGATGGCTCCTGATGGTAAAACTACGATTCTTTCTACATCTACAGAGTTTACTGTTTTAGATGTTTTTGGGGATCGTTACAACAACTATGATACTTGGAGGTTAAAGGTAGAGACAGATGAAGGGATTGTGCGTCAAATCTATGTTCTGCATGAAGATGAGCAAAAACAATTTGACCAAGAAACCAAACGTTTACTCAAAAGTGCCAAGCGTAATCCCTTTCTGTGGAAGCAGTACTACAAACATTCAGAGCAGTTTGCTAACATCAGAAACTGCTTTGCATTAACTGTTCACAATAGCCAAGGTAGCACTTTCTTAGAAGCGGGTATTGATGGTAAAGATTTGAGTAAGCGACTTTATCCAGAACGAGGAGATGACAGTAAGGCAGTCCAGGCAAAGATTAGAGAGTTTAATCGTTTGTACTATGTTTCTAGCTCACGGGCTAGACAACGGATATTAGTTATCCGGTAATAATTGTGTATAGCAATCTCGACACAAAATTCTGATTAATCATTCGTCAACAATTCCGATTAATCATTCATGAACAATCAGAACCCCGATTTATCTAATAAATCGGGGTTCTGTGCCTTGTAATTTTCACAAATCAAATAAGCTAATGAGCATTTAAGTTGCATGAAAGCAGGGCTTAAGCCCTTACTAAAAGCGAATAAATCTGGAAAAATAAATGACGATTAGCTTATGATTGCTAGATTATGAAATCGAGATAGATAATGTATTATTAAACGTTTGCTCACTTTAATAACTGCTTAATAACTATATAAATCCTGTCTTTTTTTTACAAAAATTCGGCTAATAATCTGATTATAGCAGCTTTTTATTCTCCAATAATTTTGAAAGCTTATCTAGATTTAGTAACTACTTAAATGATTTTTATGAATAAAATTCTAGCTAAGTTTAGTAGCAAAAAGGTAAAGCTTTCGCTTTATTTTACTGAGGTAAAAAACATTATTCTTCCTAGTAAATGTGGTACAGGCAGTGATTACCAATTCAACCGAAACTTTTCTAAAAGACGCTGTTGTTGAAAGATATAACATCTCTAAGTTGAATAAAACTCGTATCCGTTTCAAAATTCAGTTAAAGAAGACAACCAAGAGTAATGCTCCAAAATGGACAGATGTTCTCAAATATTCTCAAGATGAACAAGAATCTGACTTAGTGAAGGTTACAACCTCAGAAGTTGGTTTAAAGGGCATCAAAGTTTTCAAAGCTTTAGACGAAGCAGCAAACCAATTAAGGCAAGAAATTGCTTCAGTCCAAGAATGGATGAATTATGACAATGGTGATTGGATTTGTTCTATAGACTTAGCGCCCTTGGTCTGGAATCAACTAATCGGAATTCGAGATAATATCGCACCTGTTTTACGCACTCAACTGAAAGAAGAGTATGAAAAGGGGTACACAGACTATCAAGAACGTATTGACAAATTTCTTTCACTCAATGCTTGGCAGTTATCTGTAGAACAACAACAAGAAGTTAAACAGAACTTAGCCAAAGCTTTTCCCTGTTTAGAGGAACTAGAGGACTATTTACAAGTAGTAATTGGTCGTCCTGTCATTATTCCCGCCATCAGTGAACAATTGTCAGAGAAACAAGCTGAATGCTTAGGGCAAATAACTCGGTTTATCGAACAGTATGACAGAAATTTAGAACAAACACTGAG
>NZ_NOLK01000042.1:0-65230 GCF_002245985.1 Nostoc sp. 'Peltigera membranacea cyanobiont' 232 | reverse complement strand
TGACTATTTCTATTAACTTAAGTGGCGATACTGCACGGGGATTAACAAACCAAGATTTTGAATTTATTGCTAACCAAATAAGCGCCGATATTTTATCATCTTGTACTGACGTTTTTATTCAGAAAGTAAGTATTAGTAATGGTAGTTCGGTGATTACAAAGGAACGTTAGTATTTAATTCGTCTCACGCAGAGGTGTAGAGGTGTATACCGTAGACCTGTAAGGGAGACAAGAGGCTTCTTTTTCTTTCAGCTATTGCCTCCTTCCCATATCTGAAGTTGTCTTTCTGCCGCAACTATGCAATTGAGATGCTTGGGTGGATACAGAAAATGATCGTAAGCTAAGGCCATCTGTCTAGCAGCTTCAGTATACGGCACTCGTCCTATTCCTGTACCCAATCCAGGACAGGCAATGGTATTAATTTTTTGCCTAGCGTGTTGGTTATGCTGGCGAACTGTCAGCAGCATCGCCCACATCGCAATATAAGGAATATCTGTCCCAGCAATAATCATGGGAACTCGCATGGTAGGAGTATGAGCCAAAAAAGGATGTTTGTGATGACCTGTTTCCACAATCATTGATGTTCCCACAGGCTGTTCGCCCAAATAATCCTCAAGAATGCGTTGCTCGACTCTTGCCATTAAGGAAGGGCCGAAAAAACGGATAATTGCCGCATCTATTCCACCATCCATCATGCCGAAAGAGTTAGCAGGGCTGACCATACAATCAAAATCTGGCAACCACTCGAAATAGTCATTCACTATTTCTACATTGGGTAAATAATTAAAATTCTGTTGAAAGGCTGCACACAACAAAGAGTCGGGAGCTACCAATATCAATTTCAAGCTTTTATTTCCTCCGCTTGAATACCTATTCTAAACGTCAGCTAGGGCAACAGTCAACGGTTTTTCTGTATTATCAACCTTGTCTTTTATTAGTAGTATGTATATAATACAAAAAATGCCACTACATAACTGGTGGCTGTTTGTCGCTTGAACAAAAGGAAATTTTATGATTCCCCGAACACGTATCCGAAATATTGGTATCTCTGCCCACATCGATTCTGGTAAAACTACGTTATCAGAGCGAATTCTCTTCTACACGGGCAGAATCCACGCTATTGAGGAAGTGCGGGGAGGTGGCAAGGGTGCAACGATGGACTTTATGCCGGAGGAAAAACTACATGGCATTACCATTACCTCTGCTGCTACTACCTGTGAATGGCACGATACCCAAATTAACCTGATTGATACACCAGGACACGTGGATTTCACCATTGAAGTGGAACGCGCCCTGCGGGTATTGGATGGGGCAGTGATGGTGCTGTGTGCTGTGGCGGGTGTGCAGTCCCAGTCCATTACGGTGGATCGGCAAATGAAGCGCTACCGCGTGCCACGTTTGGCATTCATCAACAAAATGGATCGGATGGGCGCAGATCCATTTCGTGTAGTACAGGGAATACGCGATCGCTTGCAATTAAATGCAATATTGCTCCAGTATCCTATCGGCAGTGAAGACCAATTCCAGGGAGTGATAAACCTAGTAGAAATGACTGCTGACTACTTTGAGGGTGAAAACGGGGAAAACCATGTGAAAAAGTCAATTCCCGAACCTCTTAGGAATGAAGCGCAACAGGCACGGGAGAAGTTGCTAGATGCTTTATCGCTGTTCTCTGAATCGATAACCGAGATGTTACTGGCGGGTGAAGAGATTCCTAAAGCATTAATTTGGGAAACCATCCGACAGGCAACCTTGAGTCTAGAATTCACGCCTGTATTACTGGGTTCGGCATTCAAAAATAAAGGAGTGCAAAACTTATTGGATGCAGTTGTCCTCTATCTACCATCTCCCGTGGATAGGGAAGTCAAGGGACTAGGGACTGGGGATTGGGGACTGGGAACTAGGACAAGCAATTCCCAATCCCCAGTACCCAGTACCCAATCCCTAATCACTCTCTCCCCTAACCCCGATGCTTCCTTGGTGGCATTGGCATTTAAACTCACCGTTGAGTCCTTTGGGCAGTTGACCTATACTCGGATTTACTCTGGGACGCTAAAACCAGGCGATATCGTCTACAACTCGCGGACTGAACAACGGGTGCAAATCGGTCGCTTGGTGAGAATGCACGCCAATAAGCGAGAAGAAGTAAAAGTTGCCTTAGCAGGGGATATTGTGGCTCTGTTGAGTGTGGATTGTGCTTCTGGTGATACATTTTGTTCTGGTGAACCACTGGTATCTCTAGAGAAGATGTTTGTGCCGGAACCAGTGATTACGCTGGCAATTACACCCAAGAAACAGGAAGATAGCGATCGCCTTTCCAAGGCACTCAATCGCTTTCAAAGGGAAGATCCCACCTTCCGGTTGAGTATCGATCCTGAATCAGGCGCAACTCTGATTTCTGGGATGGGCGAACTCCACTTAGAAATCTACGTCGAACGCATCCAACGGGAATATAATGCCGAGGTTTACGTTGGTAATCCCGCCGTAGCCTACCGGGAAACCATTGGACAACAAGCTACTTTTGACTACCGATTCAAAAAACAATCAGGCGGCCCCGGTCAGTACGCCCATATTACTGGGTGGATTGAACCCACAGACGAGCCGTTTGTCTTTGAAAATCGGGTGGTTGGAGGTGCGATTCCCAAAGAATATATCCCTGCGTGCGAAAAGGGTTTTCGGGAGGCGATGGAATCAGGAAAGCTGGAAGGTTATCCGGTAACTGGGGTGAAAGTCGTTTTGGATGGTGGTTCCTATCACCCAATTGACTCTTCCGAATTGGCTTTCCGGTCAGCATCTCATCAAGCAATTGAGAGTGCGATCGCTAAAGCCAAACCTTACATCCTCGAACCCATTATGCTTGTAGAGGTGGAAACGCCCAACGAGTTAATAGGAAGAGTTCAGGGTGACTTATCCTCCCGTCGGGGTTTGCTGTTGGGTTCCGAGACAATGCAGGGATACACGGTGATTCGGGCAGAAGTAGCGCTGGTGCGAATGTTTGGGTATTCTACAGAATTGCGATCGCTTACTTCTGGTATGGCTAGTTTTTCAATGGAATTTGCCTGCTATCGCCAGTCCTGAACCCACATTAGCAATTAGCATCGCTCCAGATTGTCTTTTTAAAAAGACAATCTGGAGCTTAATTTAAACCTTAAATTGTAGGGTGCGTTAAAGCAGCGCGTAACGCACCGAGAAATATGGTGCGTTACAGCTAAATTAGACTTTCTCAAACCTTCAAATTCCTACACAGCCGTAACACACCCTAACTTTGAGGATGTCAGCGATATCTTTGACGTAGGGTTTGGCAACCTCTCCCAGATTTCCCAATGCCGATGCTGCACTGGAACGAACAGGAGACTCAACGGTTTTATCCTTGAGGATGTCAGCGATATCTTTGACGTAGGGTTTACCTCCCCCAGATTTCCCAATGCCGATGCTGCACGGGAACGAACAGGAGACTCAACGGTTTTATCCTTGAGGATTTTCGCAGCTTTTTGAGCAATATCCTCTGGTTTCTGAACCACCAATTTTAAATTTTTTAGATCATATTCATTGAATTTATCAAAAGCGAGTTTCTTTACTCCGTCATATCCATCATCAAGGGCGGCAACGATACCGTTAATCTGCCACGCTTCTGGCTTGGGCTTCGGCGGTTCTTTCGCACTCGCCCAAGGCAGGGCGAGGAGGAGAGTCAACAGCAGGGTAAAGGGGAAAAGGAAAAAAGGCGATCGCTTTTTAAGTAGATGCTTAGGCATGGTTGAAGCCAATTGGTAATGCGCTACGTCCCGGCGAGTTGATCGGTTCAACTCGCCACCCACATTAAAGCTCAATTAACTTGAAGCCCCAAGGTTTGAGAGCCGCTTCAGCTAGTTCTGTATTTACACCTTCATAAGCCTCCCATTCCAAGGGATGCTCTTTAGGATGTCCGTCGCCGACATTACCTGCAACTTTGATTATGGGACAGTTGGCGATGCGATCGCGCTCCAACCCTTTGGGAACTACTATTTGGATTTTATGCCCGATAAACTTTGCTGTACTTTCTTCAGCGACAGATTCACGGATTAAACAAATATCACCAGCTGTCCCCCAAGTAGTTTGGTAGATGTGGAGAAATGATATATAGGGTGCTGGCTTGATGGATCTTTTTAGAACATGCATTATCTGTAATCCTTACACTATGAGTCAAAAATCATAAATCATATAAGTATTTTCTATCACGTTCGTAGGGAAGAAGAATGTTTTTAACTCACTTTTTGCACCTAGTCTAAGTGATTAGCCTTTTTGGAGAGAGGTCAGAGTGGAATGCCATATCGCTAGAACACAATAATTGCCTACATACTAGTACACCACGGCGTAAATAAAGCTACCATTTCAAATCAACGAAAGGCTTACGCTGTATTCATTTTGAATTTTGAATTTTGAATTTTGAATTCCGCCTTGCGGTACTAGCTCCCAAAGCGATCGCAGCTAAATGTTGCTACACGAGATAATAGCAATGTCTCATTAAATTGCTGGCGATCGTCAATGTCCTTCGATAACCTCTGCAAACTACTTTCCGAAAAACATCCCGAACGTTTTGCTAGTTGGGTTTTGGGGGTTAAAATACAATCAGGATTTGATTCGACAATTATTTCGGGAGGGTATGATGCGCGAGTCAGTAATTTATCAAGAAATTCTCGCTGAAGGCGAACAACGAGGAGAACAACGAGGAGAACAACGTGGAGAACAACGTGGACGAGAAGAAGGACGAAAAACAGAAGGGCAATTGCTCATTCTCCGTCAACTGACTCGACGGGTGGGAGAATTACCCCAAGAGGTGCGATCGCAGATTGAAAATCTCTCCTTAGAACAATTAGAAAATCTTGGTGAAGCATTGTTAGATTTTCAGGCGATCGCGGATTTAGAAACCTGGTTTACTACATTAGATTAGCAATGTCCTTTTGCTAAAAAGGGAATGTTTTTACAACACAATAATTGCCCACATACTAACTGCCAATGCGATCGCAGCTAAGTGTTGCCCAAGGAGAGATCGCACTGGCTGCTTGGCAATCTTTTGCGTTAATAACATAGTCATCAACACTGAGAAAATTATCGTTGCACCTTGCAAAAAGGCAATCACAGCCGGGTGAGCAACCAATATTGGCAATTGTTCTCCAGCAAAACCAAAAGTAGCAAAGGTAACAGGTAAAATCCGCCCGCCTTCGCCTAAGCCCAAACGCAGATAATGAGCTAAGTTTCCCCCCAACACTAATGGTAAATAGCCATAAGCAAGTTCTACAAATGATTTTGGCTTCCGGTTCAAATTCAACAGTTTCAGCAAGCCATAAGCCCCAAAGGTAAAGATCGCTGGAATAATTAACACTAGCAGCGATAATCCGAAGTGCTGCCAAAACTGAGTTAAATCCAGTTGTAACCCCAACCAAGATTGTAATTCTGGCAAGCGATGCAGATATATTCCACCCAAGAGCAAAAATAATAATGCTACTTCATAGGTACGGGGTACATGAGTAGTCCACAGTTCAATTCCAGGGGGACGCAAGTTGAACTCAACGGAACGATGAGGACAGGCTTTTAGGCAAGTCATGCACAGTACGCAATCTCTGTTATCTTCTAACTGCGCGGGATGCGAGTATAAAGGACATCCATTGGTTTCCATGCCTTCGCCTTTTTGCGGCCCACCTTTATAGCACTGATACGTCGTGCAACTGGCAGAACAAATCCCTTGCTGGGCGCGGAGTTCCGTCATTGAAAGTTTGGCAAATAAACCATTCATCCCACCAATAGGGCAGAGATATCGACACCAAAACCGCCGCTCAAAAAGGGCCGAGAAAATCATCGCCCCTGCGGTAATTAACAGCAGCAAACAAGCGCTGAGGTAAGCAGTATTTTCTAAATGCCAGAGTTCTTCCCATAAGAAAATTAGGGTGAACAAACCAAACATGAACCATCCGCCCCATTTCTCAGCTTCCTGTCTCGGCCAGCGTTTGAGTTTTCGCGGCCACAGCCAGAGAGATAACTTTTGAGTAATTTCTCCATAAATCATGAAGGGACAAACAGAACACCAGATCCGTCCCAAAAAGGGAAAGAGAAATAAGAAGAAAGGCCACCACCAAGCCCAAAAGAAATTTAATACGAAATTGCGATCGCGCGTCTGTGGCCCAATAAATAATATTGCAACGATGATTGCAAAGGCTGTTGCCGTAAAACCATAATTAATGCGATCGGGCCACCAAGGACTCCGTAAAAACCGCCGCAAACGAGGATAGGCATTTAACAGATTCACCCGAAATCGTTTTTTCTTTGCTTCAGCTGGCCAGAAAATTTCTTCTGTTAATTCATTAGCACCCTCGGCTTGGACGATCGCTCTTTCAACCAGATTTTTTAATTCCTTAAGATTCCCAGGAAAATCATAAGACTGGAGGCGACGTAAAGCTTCTGGGGTGATGTGCGGTTTCGGAACGCCTCTAGCCCGAATGTAGAGACTAGTATAATATTCAACCTGTGCTTGAACATCAGCTTTCCGCACCCGTAGCGGTGGAACTTTAATAATGTGACCAACAGAACGTTCAATAGTCGGCAGAGTTTTTTCAGAAACAATCAGAATTCTGGCTTTACTGGGGCGAGGTTCAGGCGCTGTTTCTGGCGAACGAGCCACGGGGGTATATGTGCCAGTTTTAAGCAACTGCGTCACCAGGGGTAATAATTCTTCGGGCAATTCTTGGATATTGTTGAGAACTAAAGTACCTTCTCCCAACCATTCCAACAGTCCTGGTTTACCGCCAGCACGACCGAATAAATCTGCACCGCTAGTTTGCAGAATACCACAATTGACTTTAATTATCGGTTCTCGCCGTTTTGGAGAACCAAAGTGGATAAGGGCTGCTATGTTGTCCTTTTCTAACCCTGGTTCTCCAAAGATATCCACTGATTTGCGGTCAGCAGCCGATAAACGAATTTGTTCGCGCAGCCGCACAGCATAGCGACTTGTACCGACAATTCCCCGTTGCGCTTTGGTAACTAAATATGGTCGCAAAGCTATGGAACGTTCTTGTTCGTAACCAAGTGCAGATGTCGCCTGAGCTAATTCTTGAGCCAATTGGCGGGAAAAAGCCTGAGCAATTTCGGGGTATTGGGTGACTAGTTCCCGAAATTTAGCAGCAGGTACGACCCAGAAGTGACATTCAGTTACCGTAGTAATTGTGAATGGAGTTAATTCATCCAACAGCAATTCTTTGAGTTCAATCACAGCACCGGGAAGGAATCCACAAGCTAAGGCTGGGTTGGTTTCATTGGTGCTATTGCTTTCAAGTTGACCTTCTACAAGAATATAAAGGGCTTCTGGAGGAGTGCCTTCGCTAACTAAGTCAGTTTCGGCACTCACTACTTGTTCTTCGATTACTTGTGCGATCGCATTTAACACTTCAGGCGAGAGAATTCCTAAAGAGGTGCGTTCTTGTAGCCATATAACCGTTTCTGGAGATGTCACGTCGCTTTGCTCCGAATTCAAAATTCAAAATTCAAAATTCCCATAAATAAATTTAGTTGCTCTGTATCATGAGTCTTTGTCGGTCATATTAAATTCTCCGTGTAGGCTGTTATGTTATAACTGTTTTCAATTCGGTGAAATACAGTAGAAGCGCACAAATATGCTAGCCTACTGAGTATTACATCCAAACAATAACCGCTATCAAAGAAATTATCCTCTGAAAGAATGTCAAAATATCTATGTGCGGCTGTTATGGATTAATATCTGAGAATTGAGCGGGGACGAATTATGGCACTTTATCTAGACTCAGCGATCGCATCTGAAGCTGAAGTTGTTAAGCTTTGGGGATGGGTGAAAGGCATTACAACCAATCCTACGCTGTTGTCTCAAAGCGATACCCCACCAGAAACCACACTCAAAAAATTGGTTGCCTTGACTTCTGGCCCCTTATACTATCAACTTGTGGCATCTGATAAAGCTGGGATGCTAGCTGAAGGTAGAAAAGCTTTCGAGATTATTGGTTCGCAAACAATTTTAAAGATTCCCGCAACACCGTTAGGGTTTGAAGTGGTGGCGAGTCTATCACCAGAAATTACCTGTTCGGTGACAGCAATTTACAGTGCAGCCCAAGCAGCAGTTGCACGAGAGGCGGGAGCAAAAATTGCCATAGCTTATGTAAATCGGGCGACGCGGTTATTAGGTGACGGTATTGCTTTGGTGCGGGATATGGCTAGCGTCCTCAAAGGTAGTGATACGGAAATTTTGGCAGCTAGTATCAAATCTCCAGAAGTTGCAGCCGCTTCATTGCAAGCCGGGGCGGATCATTTGACTTTACCATTAGCGATGTTGCAGGCGATCGCAACTCATGAATTTTCACAAAAAACTGTTGAAGAATTTGCTAAAGGAGGCATAGGTTTAGGATAATTCGTAATTCGTAATTCGTAATTTGTAATTTGTAATTTGCAATTTGTAATTAAATATGAGTTTGTCGGATATCCCTAATCTCTGGGTTCCTCTCGCGCTTTTAGGTTTAATTATTGTCGCGGCTGTATTTTTCAGCCACAGTAATTGATTACTAAAGTATTACAAAACTTATGTCAGGTAAAGTAAGAGAGCTTTCTGCTGCCTGACAGTACTTTGGTAATAATCTACAATTGCGTTGTAGTAATCGTGTCATATCATGTCTGGATAAATACTTGTCATTACGAACGCAGCGATAGCGAAGTGAAGTAATCGCAGAGTCCGCAGCGATTGCTTCGTTCCACTCCGTTTCACTCGCAATGACATATCGGAAGTGATTAAGCGGACTTGATATCATAAGTAGTCACAGAGTGTTTAAAAATTGCCTATGAGCGCAATACTAGCGCTGCTATTGGGGAATTGCGGCGGAAATTGGCGAGTGAGAATTAAATATTTTGCGTTGGCGTAACGTTTCGCAGACAATCTTCATCAATGGCGGCTACTTGGTACGATAAAGTACAGAGTATTGCAACTTACTTTCCAGTAATCGGAAAAGGAATGCGTATATGGGCAAAGGAAGGTTAGAAGCATTCAGTGATGGGGTGATTGCCATCATCATTACTATTATGGTGCTAGAAATCAAAGTGCCGCATGGGTTCGATTTAGCTGCGCTGCGTCCGCTAATCCCCGTATTTCTGAGTTATGTGCTGAGTTTTATTTATATCGGTATCTACTGGAATAATCACCATCACTTACTACAAGCAGTCAGACAGGTTAATGGGCGTATCCTTTGGGCGAATCTGCATTTGCTGTTTTGGTTGTCGTTAATTCCCTTCGTCACTGGTTGGATGGGCGAGAATCACTTTGCTGCTATGCCAGTTGCCCTTTATGGTACGGTGTTGATGTTGGCTGCGATCGCATACTACATTCTTACCCGCGCCCTGATTTCTCACCACGGTAGGGATTCGACATTAGCGATCGCAGTCGGTGAAGACTTCAAGGGAAAAGTATCGGTGGTGTTTTATGCTGTAGCTATTCCACTTGCCTTTGTGAACTCATGGTTTGCCTGTGCATTGTACGTTTTAGTCGCGATTATCTGGCTTATCCCTGACCGTCGCATAGAGAAGACTCTCAGCGAATTTTAGATTTCTTAAGCTGCAACTTTTTCCTCAAAGGTAGCAAAGAGACAGTGAAAGCTTGGCGAAGCATTTATTAAACGATGTCTTCAGGGGGCTATGCCTACGCATTTTTAATCCAATTGCTATTCTTAAAAAAGAATAAAATTTCCCCTCCCATTAAGAACTTATTTAGTAAAACTTGTTTATAGATTTACGAAGAGCGAACATTGTTAGAAGCAAGCCTGATTAATTCTTCAACATTGTTTGAGATTGTATTGCAAATCGCATTTAAAGGTAAGTCATTGGGATCAAACCCGAAAGGTTCTTCAATTTCTGAGCCAATTTGCTCAATACTTAATAAGGTAAAACTTACAAAAGCCATTATTAAACCAGTCCACCAATTCAAAAAGCTAACAATTTCCAAAGGTAAGATCAAGCAAAAAATTAATAACAGTTGTCTAAGTTTGATAGTATATATCAAAGGCAGTGGCGTTTTTAAAATGCGTTCGCAACCACCTAAAATATCTACTAAATCATCTACGCAATTATGCAGAGTAGTTAGTTGATAGACATTTAGATATTTACGATCGTGTTGATACTGCAAGTAATCTCCTATCCAGTAAGCAATTTGTAGTGGCGGATGATTAGTATCTTGAAGTTGTAAGTATTGTTTTTCGGACATTAAAGATGCTAACTGAGTGTCTAAAGGTGCCGATCTTAGATGTAACTTCATTGCAACAGCAAAAGCAGTTACTAACCGAAGTATTGCCTCTTTTTCGACTCTATCTTGCGGTGTCTGCTCTTTAACTATTATCCAAATTCCCCGAGTTAAGTTACGAGATGTATTAACTAAAGATCCCCAGAGTTGCCGACCTTCCCAAAATCTATCATGGGCTGTATTTGTCCGAAAAACTAATAGTAATGTAAAACCAATATTAAAACTTAAAACAGCATTAGTAATAATACTACTTGAATTTTTAAATGCTATTGGCAATCCTAAATAATAGAAAAGTGATATTAAAAGACCATAGGCAGTACAAAAAAATACCCAAGGAATAATGTTAGAAATAATTGACCTTTCAAGCCGCATAGTTACTTGAAGCCAGTTCAACTTTTCGCCCTTGTAAAGGTGATACTTTTCTCTCAAAGAGTTTTTGGAATTATTTTGAAAATAGCGAAGTCTTTTCATATTGGTAAGGTTTGACGATTACATCAATTAGCAAACTAACTTTTTTCGCTGAAGTTATCTTGCTTAAGCAAGATAGATGCAAGATGTAGGTTTGCAGATAGCGACTGTCGTGCAACTCTAATCAACACAAGTTTTAGTTCTAACATTGAAATTTATTTCTGTTAACCCTCTTTAGATAGGAAAATTCAGTAAATTTGGCCAATTATTCACCATAAGCTGGGTTTTCTAGCTATTTTGGTCAAAATTGCTGGCATTTCACTTTTTTATCTGAAAATTGGGTAATTTTCACCTTTATTTCTAGTAAATTCGTAAATACTCACTTTTTCTCACTGACAAAGCATAAAATAAGGAAATATTCTAAAACTTGTGATGTCTAAAGTTTTCTAAAAATAGAGTGCTGTGAATTTATGCTTTATTTGTCTGAAGCTTGAGACTGCACAAATTTAATCAATAATTAACTTTGCTCATGCTAGAAATACCGCCAGAAATTGAGAACCAAATTAAAAGATGGCATCGAGATGCAGTGATATTGCACTCCCACAAGCGCTAGTAGTGTAACTGATTCTCTGAGACAACGAACTAATAAGGCCAATGCCAATAACGTTAATGTCTATGTTGCGATTCACTTTAATAAATTTAACGCTAAAGCTCATGGCACAGAAGTTTACGCCATTAGTAATGCATCACAAGGTATTGCTGAATCAGTTCTCAAAGAGATTGTTCAACTTGGTTTTTCTAATAGAGGAGTCAAAGATACAGGTTTCTTTGTTTTAAAGAATACACAAATGCCAGCTATTTTGATTGAGTGCTGCTTTTGTGATGCCAAGGTAGATATGGATCTATTTGATGTTGAAAAAATGGCGGAAGCAATTAAAGATGGATTAATAGGTAAGCCTAAGACGATTGAACCTAAATTTGATAAAAAATACGTTTTAGAAATTACAACGAAAACCTTCTTGAAGCCTTCTACAGAACAGGCATCAGACTTAGCAAAAGATTCTATCTTTGATATTGAACCAGGAGATTACCCAATTTTAGATGTCCGTTTTGAAGAAAATCATTATTGGGTTAAGTGGCCTGATAAAAGTCAAGGAAACAGAAACGAGCATTTTGTTTTTGCTGGACATGCCAAAGTTATAGAAAAAGATTAACTAATTCTATTTCAATCATTCATTAACATCTAGAACCCCGACTTGAGTAGGAAGCCGGGGTTATGCAAATAGTTTTTAATAGTAGAAATACATCATTACTAGATGATTTAGTAAACAATTACTTTCATAAAGATTTAGCAACAATATTTCTACAAGCTGGTATTGAAAGTGCAAAAATTCTTGGTGAGTTCGATCTATTGGATTTCACAATTTCTGCCCTGCGTAAATCGATCGCACTTCACCGTTACGGCGGATGACTGCTTCGCCATTACTAACCTCTACAAGTGTCCAACCGCTTGAGCCAATGCTTTCACCCATATTGATGCGGCGAGTCACGCCGTCAATTTTAAACAAAGCGGCAGATTTGTTACCTAACTCTAGCAATCCTTCTAAGGTATTACTCGGAGCAACTGCGATCGCAGTTGCCGGATATACTTGTTCCTGGGTAATAGTTGGTTCTGACTCTGGCGCGAGTGCTGCACGTAATGGAACCACTGGTAATGCAGGCAGAGGTTTGGGTGTTTGCCGCACGGTAATAGGTGCAGTTCGTCCAGCGACAGGTTTAAGTTCTGCTTGCACAGCCGCAGCCAACATACTGACGGTTACAGGCTTGGCAGCTTGCCGCACTGTATTCAGGGCACTTTTCACAACATTAGGTTGAGATCCCTGGAATGCGCTGGCAACTTTTGGTATGAGTGTAGGAGTTCCAGGAATCGCCGGTAGGGCGTAGCGCATTGGCGACGGCGCTTGATAAACGGGAACGTAGATCCGCTCAACAACACTGCCAGAACGGTTAAGGGCTGGTGGTATATTGTTAGCTAGAAGTGGAAGTGGTGGTAAATTACCAGTCGTTTGCCCGTTACCAAAGGCTATTTGATTAGTATTTGTCTGACTGATGAATCCCGCGCGAGATTTTTGATTGCTTTTTACTTCTTGCTTGTCTATAACTGCCAGCGCTCCCAGCATATAGTCAACCAAATCTGCCTCAATTTCTACTTTTGTTGGCAACTGCGATTGCGGCGCTAGAAGAGCTTGCTGAGTTAAGTTGGTATTTAAAAGATATACAACTCCAGACTGCACCAGATAGATAATACTAGCGATCGCCACTCCTAAAGTTGTTCCTATAATCAGCAGTTTGCCCAAAGTCCGACTACTTTTCTGACGCTTTCTACTAACTGCTTTAATGGTGCCGTTATCAAAGACAACGGTACTCAAGTGCTTGTGGTTATCTTGAACAACTGACTGTCCGTTTGGTAAGATAATCTGCGGGATCGTAACTGTTTGCAGAGGTACATATTCTGAAGGTGACTGGCGTTGAGCTTGGGAGGAAACCCCAGCAAAAGACTGACTCGATTTGTTCTGTCTAGCGTGCCTAACGGTTTGCGAAGGCAGATTATCACTAACATCCAGAATGTAGTCGATATCGGCAAACAGTTCATCCATTAGGCCATCAGCATAGTTTTCTATCGACCAAGGCTCGTTGGCGATTAAGTCTTCTGATGGTTCCGGTACTATGAGACGGGTGCTGGCTTCTTGTAACATAGACTTTCTGGGTTATTGCTAGGACGAGGAAACGCCGCGCCTACTGCCTGGGAATTAGGATTACAGATGAAATATCCAATCCGCCGTCTTATTGAGACGAGTTGGTTGAGCGCTGGTATTAAAATGAACTTTAATCTGGGGATTGTTGATGATAGCAGTACTAATATTTATGTCATCTATCATACCAATCTCCCTCCCTACTACTATACTCAGTCTTTATCAAGTTTGTGTTAAGCTAACGCTGGAAACTCTTGCTGGCTCTTAGTTCTACGTAATTCTAAATATAATAATAAAGCGTTAACATCGGCTGGGTTTACACCACCTATACGTGCAGCTTGACCAAGAGTGAGTGGTTTTACGTGAGTTAGCTTTTCCCGTGCCTCTTTGGAAAGAGTATCAATTGTTGTATAGTCCAAATCCGCAGGTAACTGGCGGTGCGCTTGGCGGGCAATTTGGTCAATTTGATTTTGTTGCCTAGCGAGATAGCCAGAATACTTAATGTCAATTTCTGCACCTTCTTTCTCGGCGCGGTTGAGGTTGGGGTTTCCCAGTCCAAACCTGTCGAGGTCAACGTAATGGAATCCCGGACGGCGCAGTAAGTCATTGAGGGTAATTGAACCTTTGATTGCTTGTTGGGTATTAGATGCGATCGCTATTCCTATTTCATCATGTTCTTTAACTCGTATAGTTTGCAATCTTTGCTTTTCTGTGGTAATGTTTGCTTTTTTTTGGGTAAATAGATCCCATCTGCGATCGTCAATTAAACCAATTTCTCGTCCCAAGGGTGTCAAACGTTGGTCGGCATTGTCAGAACGCAGTAATAAGCGGTACTCAGACCGACTGGTGAGCATCCGGTAAGGTTCCCGTAGGTCTTTTGTACACAGGTCATCAACTAGCGTTCCAATGTAACTTTGCTCGCGGGCAAAGACAATCATTTCTTGAGAACTAACAAATCGAGCCGCATTAATTCCTGCCACCAGCCCTTGGGCTGCCGCTTCTTCATAACCTGTAGTGCCGTTAATCTGTCCAGCACAAAACAGTCCGGCAACCTTCTTGGTCATCAGTGTAGGGTAACACTGAGTTGCAGGTAAATAGTCATATTCCACAGCATAAGCTGGACGCAGCATCACACATTTTTCCAAACCGGGAAGAGTCCGCAACATAAACAGTTGCAAATTTTCTGGCAACCCTGTAGAAAACCCTTGGATATAAAGTTCGGGTATATCTCGTCCTTCTGGTTCAATAAAAATTTGGTGGCTTTCCTTGTCAGCAAAGCGCACAATTTTATCTTCAATACTGGGACAATAACGCGGCCCTTTGGCTTCCACCCAACCGCCATAAACTGGCGAAAGGTGTAAATTATCTTGAATTAGGCGATGGGTTTCGGCGGTGGTGCGGGTGATATAACAAGGCATCTGTTCCCGTTCTACCCACGCATCTGGATCAAAACTAAACCAGCGAACATCTTCATCCCCTGGCTGGATTAGCATTTTACTATAATCTGCCGATCGCTTGTCTACCCGTGCTGGGGTTCCAGTTTTGAGTCTTCCGGTTTCAAATCCCAGGCGATTTAGGGTTTGTGTCAATCCCTCAGCCGCAAATTCTCCAGCGCGTCCGGCTGGCATTGATTTGTTACCAACCCAAATTTTGCCCCCTAAGAAAGTGCCAGTTGTCAAGATGACAGCTTTACATTGAAAACCTACACCAAAATAAGTTTCAACGCCGATAACTTCATCATTAGCACCCAGCACCAAATCTGTCACCATACTTTCGCGAATTGTCAAGTTTTCTTGGTTCTCGACAATATTCTTCATCACTGCTGCATATTCGCGCTTGTCCGTCTGGGCGCGTAATGCCCAAACAGCAGGCCCTCGTGAAGAGTTGAGGATACGTTTTTGCAGGTAGGTACGGTCTGCTACTTTACCAATTTCCCCGCCGAGTGCATCTACCTCATGAGTCAACTGAGATTTGGCCGGGCCACCCACTGCTGGATTACAGGGTTGCCAAGCGATTCTATCCAAGTTGAGCGTCAATAACAGGGTACGACAACCGAGGCGTGCAGAGGCCAGAGCCGCTTCGCAACCGGAGTGACCTGCACCGACGACTATGACATCAAAAGCGTCTTGGAATTCAACGGAATTGTGCATGGTCATACTTACAGGATCGGCAAGCTTAGAGTTCTTTTCAATTTTAACTGTTCCAGTGGTTTCATGGATGTAACTTTCTAATAAAAAAGTTATCAAATTTACTAGTACTCAATTAGAGACAATTTTTTATTTTTAAACTTGAGTATTAAACCAAAAACATAATATTTCTTAAAATTTGTGACAACGTTCCGGGTTATTTATCACAGCTATTGTTCATATAGTTAGTTATTAATACAATCTAATCCCTGATTGGTATGTATTCGATAATTTGTCTAATTAGGATAAAATTCAAATTCAGTAACAATAAAATATTTAGGATTTGAAGTCATCAATAACAGAACTATCAAGAAGTTAATTACCTTGGATCTTTGAATAAACTAAACAATTATTTAAAAATGAAGCTCACCATCAGAAAACAAAAAAATATTACTAGATTTTTTAGAAAGGCAAGTTTTATCGGTATAGTTATCGGGATGATTTTTGTCTTAGTAGCTAGTAATGAGATTACCCACCATCAATTTGCTAGAACTGCTCAACCATTAAATGTATGCTCGATAACTGGTTCATCACCTTGTATAGATACCTCTAAAGAAACAACATCTAAACCATTTATTCCCAACCCAGAACTAAATGGAAAACAGCGTTTTTTATCTGCGGTTAGCCAGAAGTTACCCACAATTCCCCAGCCTGGTACTTATGAATATACTTTGCTGCGAACTTATGGCGCAGTCTTTGTAAATCAAGATGTTGGAATTAAACTACCGCCAAAAAATATCCTTGTTAACGAACATGAAACCCAAGAGTTTCAATCTACTTTAACAATGGTTCATGTTGATAATACTAATGATTGTTATTTACAAAAATCGGCGGCTGATGCTCTAAATAAAGCGCAAGTTAAACAACATATACCGCTAAAATCTGGTTATGGTTCTGGTGATTGTACTCGCACTTTTAACACAAATTTAAGATTTTGGCAAAAATATGCTAATAATCAAACTTTAGCAAAAGTTCAACAGGGCAAAGAAACAAAAATTCTAGGTTTAGTTGCACCTCCCGGAACTTCACAACATCTCTGGGGATTAGCAATTGATTTACGCGTAGGTAGTAAAGAACAAAGAAAAGCTCTCAATCAAAATGGTTGGTTTCAAACTGTAGAAAATGATGTTCCACATTGGACTTATGTAGGTTTAACTGAAGATAATTTACCTCTATTTGGTTTTAAGAAACAAGCTATTAGAGGCATTATTTATTGGATTACACCACTTTGATTGTTAAATAGCATAACAACTTGGGAATACTAAGCTAAAAGATGTATTGTCAGGGATTTAGCTATGCCAAATGAAGCTGCTAACCAGGAGCAAAACTTCCTAATTGATTTATTAAGAGCGACTTATCAAAATCAGGAAGTATATCCAATTCTGCAACATAACTTAAGTAAACTCAACGATGATTTAGCTTTAATGCTGCGAAAATGGGTAAGCGATCGCTTTGCTAAAGAACCTGCCATTGCTATTAATTTAGCTAGGGTCATTATCAAACTGAGTACCATTATTCAAGAGTTTGAACAAGGGAATCTTGCGAGTAATTTGGGAATTGCGATCGCTGGTTATGAAACAGTTTTACCGATTGTTACCCATGAGGCTTTTCCTAAAGAATGGGATATCGTCCAGCAAGTTTTGATAACAGCTTATCAGCAACGCCAGCAAATTCTCTCTACAACCATTGGTGAACTTCGAGAGCAGACTTTCCAAAGCCAGACTCAAATCAATGTATTAACTGAGCAATTGCAAGAAGACTTACAACAAGCAAAGCTGCAAGTCAATGACTTAAAAACAACAATTACGCAGTTAAAACAGGAAGTAGTAAGTTCCGAGTCAACACAAAGAATAACGTCTTTAATACCTGAGTTTCAAGAGTTAAAGCAGCGTCAGATTCGCGTAGAGCAAGTTACTAATACTGCTAACACTTCGCCGAAGACTGAGCAATTCAACACAGCTATTTTCTATGATATTGAAAATTTAACAATGGGTAGAAGCAACCCGAACTTAAATTTTTCTCTCAAACAAATTCAAACAAATCTGGAAAACACTAATATAGTTAATAAAATTGCTATCCAATGTGCTTATGCTGACTGGAGTGATTCTCGATTAAGGCTACTCAAGAATGAGATTCAAGAACTTGGTATTGAAGCGATTCAAATTTTTGATTATAGTCACAAACGGAATGCAGCAGATATGCAACTAGCCATTGATGTCATGGAATTAGCTCAGAGTCGTCCTACACTGCAAGTTTTCGTTATTGTATCAGGCGATGGTGCATTTGCCGCTTTAGCTAAAAAGCTCCATGAATATGGAAAAACTGTAATTGGATGTGCTTACGAAGTACAAATTAATCGTATTCTTAAATCTGTTTGCGATCGCTTTATACCGATACCTGCTCCCCACGGAGATTTAAACACTAAACCATTGCCAAAATCCTTAAGTGCCAAAATATCCTCCTAAGCGCACGGTTCAGGCAAAGCAGAAACTGCGATCGCACCCAACATTTTCCCTATAAAACTCTCAACATCGACAAGGGAACAAGGGGAAAAAGAACTCATACCCCTTGTCCACACGGTTTCAAGAAGACTGTTTTCAAAGGTAGTAGTTTATAGCGACATTAAGGGAAAACTCTGCTCCTTTTGCTAGCTACGATATTACAGTTTTTCAAATTTTCAGCACCTAGCTTAGGCATATTAAGTTACTTCACTTCGCTGGGTTCAAACTTAGTCACCTTACCTTTCTTAATCGCTACAATCACATCATAATGCGAACAGTAAGCGAATGTGACATCATTGGCTTTGTTATAAAGATTAACTACATGACCTGCACCACCTATCTGGATACCGATTGGCTCCAAATCACCAAAAAAGAAACGACGAAGTTGATCGCCACTACCAATCTGACCCTTACTTTTAGTCAGCAAATCTAGTTTTTGGGCTACAGATATCTCTTCGGCTGCTGATGCCTGCACTAATGACGGATTGATCGCTTTTAATGGTACGTCCCAAACTGTGAAAAAACCAACCAAGGCTACGCTTGTAAGTAAGGGTGCGAGTTTCATTTGTTACTTCTCTTTTTTGTTTTATCCTGAACATCCCAAGCATCTCAGGTAGCAGTGAGAGCTTATTGAAACTAAGCCACTATTTTCATGAATTTATCCTTTGAGAAAACTTAGTTGATTCTCAGCACTTTCTCAGGTAATGATGTGAACTCAAAATCACAGCATAATTTAAGTATTTTCTCAACAAAACCTCATTCAGTTAAGAATGGCGGCAATTTATAATGGGCAATGCTTTTATTGCAGTGGTGTTATTGTGACTAGACCCAAAAGACGACATCACCTAGTTGATAGAGTTTCAGGACAAACATATCTCTGGCTGGCAATGCTAATTTTTGCCGCATCTGGTGCAGTTACCCGGAAGCTAACAGAAATTGGTGCTGAACATTTTATCGGCGATCGCAATCCGATTTCTTTGTGTAATGTTTTATTTGTGGGAAACCTTTGCGCCTTGATACTTCTGATCCTCATCTATGGGCGACAGTGGAACAAAGCTACTTTGAAGCAACTCTCAAGGAAAGATTGGGTCAGTCTAACAGCAGTAGCTATTTTATCGGGAGCGTTGGCTCCGGGCTTAATTTTCCAGGCACTTGCACTCACAGAGGTGAACAATATCATCTTGGTGGGACGCTTGGAACCGCCGCTAACTCTGGCTTTATCAGTCTGGTTATTGAGAGAACGGGTAAATATTTGGGAATTTATCGGAGCGATCGCAGCCTTTGTCGGTGTTATCCTAACTATCATCCTTCAGCCTCCAACAGATACGATGATGAATATGGGAGGTTTCAGTTTAGGCATAGGGGAAGTTTTAGCAGCAGTAGCGTCTATAGCTGGAACTGCTTCTACCATTATTGGTAAGAAATACCTTTCGCAAATTCCTTTGGGAATCTATAGCATTTTTCGGACTGCACTAGGAACCATAATCTTTTTCTTCATTGCTTTAGTCCTCTATGGCAGCGATCATTTCGCTAATGCCCTCTCACCGTTCTTATGGCAATGGATGTTTTTATATGGTGGGTTGATTGTGGTGGTAGGCCAGTCTTTTTTGATTAAAGGCTTGAAAACTTGTACTATATCTACAGCTTCATTAATTGGCTCATTTGGCCCAATTGTGGGCATCATAGCAGCCTATTTTATTTTGGGTGAAGCCCCTACCTTACCTCAATATATTGGCGGTAGCGTTATTTTAGTAGGCATATTTTTCAGCCAGTTTGGAATTTGGCGTAAGACTTCTAGCATTGCGTCTGGCAAGGTAAATTCTACTGCGGCACAGCAACAGGTAGAAGCTGATATGGGATTCAAGGGAATTTGAATCAGGCGGAAGAATTTTAGATTTTGGGTTGAACAATCTAAAATCTAAAATTGAAGGCATAGGGGACAGAAGGAAAGAAAGCTTATGCCCTAAGCCTTTGCGTTATTTTTAACCGTACAGTTATTACTGCCCTGCTGCACTAGTATGTCAAAATAAAAATACCAGATATATCAAGGTGAGCGATCGCTCCCAAAGCTAGATTAAAGGATTGACCTGAGCAATGGCAGACCAAACCAATCACAATCAAGCGGGAGAAGTAGCTCCCAGCACTGTTGACAAGCAAGCTCCCAGTGTGGCTGAAGAAAACGCTCCGAGTACAGACTCACCTGAAGCCACAGACCTTCCTACTGCCAACGCGCCAGATTCAAACGCTGCTAAACCAACCGCGACACCCCCCAAGCGAGAAAAACCCGCAGCCAAAGCCGCAGTAGGGGAAAAACCAGCAGCAGCCGCAACAGAAGAAAAACCCCCCGCAGCTAAAGCTGCCAAAAAGGAAAAAGCCCCAGCTGTTGAAGATAAGCCATTTGTAGAGTTTATTGAGCAAGACTACTTGCCAGCTTTACAAAAAGCGATCGCTCAACAAGGTGTGCAAGATTTACAGGTGTCTTTTGCCAAGCAGAAATTGCCAATTACTGGCTTTGAATCTGCTGAAGAATGCTGGCAAATTATCGGCACTTGGAAAGAAACAGGTGCGCGTCAGTTTAACCTGTATTTCCCCGAAGAAGATATTCAAGGGAAAAAGGGATTTTCCTGTAATGAAGGCAAAAAACCTAGCACTCTTGAGTCATTCTTAATCGATGAGCGCAAAATTACGCTCGATTTGTTGGTATTTGGCTTAGTTCAGCGCTTGGACGGTCAAAAGTGGCTAGGTATAAATTAGTCATTGGTCATTGGTCATTAGTCATTGGGTTTTTGACAAAGGACTAATGACAATTTAAAGTTCGTGGAAATGATAGGTAACGGCTCCAGTATTGGGGTCGTTATCTATTTTTACATAACCTGATTTGTACATCTCATTGAGAGTAGCTTCTACTTCAGCAAAGCTAGCTCCCGTGAACTTAACGCCTTGAGTGACGGTTAAAATACCACCCTTGCTTTCCGCCGCTTCAATCAATTTAATCATCAGTTGGTTGCCTGTTGGGCGGTGGACTTGAGAGGCAACCACTGCCTGGTTCAACGGCACACCGAAGGGAGATACACCCGCTTTTAACTAATTTCAGCAGAAGTCCCACGTCTCACTCTTAGGAGCGTGGGATGAATGCTGTGCGAGTTGACGACAGTTCTACAGGCCTTCGCCGTAGGCAAGGGAGTAGAACATGGAGGAAACGAGCAAATATGTTATAATACAAATGGTTTGCTTCACCCTCATTGGTGTCTGAAAAGCCTCTGTCTAGTGGCATTACGATCATTAGTAAGCGACTCCGTTGCACAGCACGAAAGTAAGTAGGCACATCTTGAGTAATACAAGTAACCAATTGGTTTGTCCAATAGCGCAAATAAGCCAGCATTCATCTAGGACAGTAAAACTTGTAAGGTTCAAGGTACGAAATTGATAGTCTGCGGCAGGGCATGACGTGGACTCAAAACAAAGCTCAGGTAATGTCTTCACTGAAGAGTCTCTGAGAAGCCTACACTGTATGCTTGCATCAGTGTAGGTACGTCACTCTTAGGTTGTGTTCGTATTCGTCAACCATATTGGGCATGAGAAACAAATCTACGAACTGCCCGATACCAAACATACCACCAGTGAACAGCCACAACAAACCAGTCCCGATTTTGCCATTATAGAAACGGTGCAGTCCTCCTAATCCGAAAAAGAATGCTGCACACAAAATGTAAGAGACAAGAAGTCGGTCTTTATGCTGATTGTTTTCAAGATTCATCTTGTTTTCAACCTTTTGGATTTGCTCTTGTTGTCTAAGATGGATTGTCCATGCTGTAGTAATAACTACATAATAATACTGAGATAGTAGTGCTTTGAAAACATCAGATGTGCGTGCTACTCCCCTCGATCGAAACAGTGCTTATCGCTGAACTACGTTTATTTGACTACTAATCTACGATTCTTGGTTCCGTAAATATTGAATTATTGTTGCAACTCTTAATCTTTTGCTTACAAATTTCTCACCCGCACCTTGGTAGACTGAACTTTATACAATTGGATTATTGTGGGCTGTTACGCTTTAACAGAACATTACCCTTGGCTTTCTGGTGAGGCAGTCGCTCAGAGGGGTCTCCCCTCCATGAAAAACTGCGGAACCCGAAGGGTCTACTTAAGATAATAAAGACGAAAGAGCAATCAAGACATGGTAGATTCCCTCAAAAAACCAGGCTTTGAAGAAATCCGGCCAGGGATTAAAGTCCCGGCAAAAGAAACCCTGTTAACACCTCGGTTTTATACTACCGATTTTGATGAAATGGCGCGGATGGATATCTCTGTCAATGAAGACGAGTTACAAGCCATTCTCGAAGAATTCCGCACTGACTACAACCGCCATCACTTTGTTCGGGATGCCGAGTTTGACCAATCCTGGGATCATATTGACGGGGAAACTCGCAAGTTGTTCGTTGAGTTTCTAGAACGTTCTTGTACGGCAGAGTTTTCTGGCTTTTTGCTATATAAAGAACTCGGCCGTCGCTTGAAAGGAAAAAACCCTGTCTTGGCAGAGTGTTTTAACCTGATGTCACGGGATGAAGCACGTCACGCTGGCTTTTTGAATAAAGCCTTGTCGGACTTTAATCTGTCCCTAGATTTAGGGTTTTTGACTAAGAGTCGTAGTTATACCTTCTTTAAACCGAAATTCATCTTCTACGCCACTTATCTTTCTGAGAAAATCGGTTATTGGCGCTACATCACCATTTATCGCCATTTAGAAGCACATCCCGAAGACCGGGTTTATCCAATCTTCCGGTTCTTTGAGAACTGGTGTCAGGATGAAAACCGTCACGGTGATTTCTTTGATGCGGTCATGAAATCTCAGCCGCAAATGTTGAATGATTGGAAAGCACGGCTATGGAGTCGGTTCTTCTTATTGTCGGTGTTTGCAACAATGTATCTCAATGACATCCAACGCAAGGACTTTTACGCCACCCTGGGATTGGATGCACGAGAATACGACATCCATGTAATTCAGAAGACCAACGAAAACGCCGGTCGGGTGTTCCCTCTAATGCTGGATGTAGAGAATCCAGAGTTTTATCAGCGCTTGGATACTTGTATCAGCAATAATGAGAAGCTGGGTGCGATCGCTAATTCTAACACTCCCAAATTACTGCAACTCTTCCAGAAACTGCCACTTTACATCTCCAATGGTTGGCAGTTATTAAGGCTGTACCTAATGAAACCGATTGATACTGTTTCTGCTCAAGGGGCAGTTCGTTAATTTATAACAGGTTTGCGAAAGCTTTAGTGGTTCTGTTAATTGCAGAACCACTTTTTTTTCTTGTAACAGTCAATGCTTGACACCATACCTCTACTTAATCATTCATGAACAACAAAATTCCCGACTTCTCGAAGAAATCAGGAATCTGAGGCTTCAATTTTGACAAATCAAATAGGATTCATATAGCGATTTTGATAGTAAGCCAAAATTTGGTTAACTTGTTGCCGACTTTCTGAACCAGAGTTTGCTGTCCACGAAATAGACAAGCCACCAATTTGACTTTGATTGTAATCAAACTGTTGGGATGATTGGGGAATTAAATCCACTTCTACCCCTTCGACTTGACGCAAATGAGCTGCTATCTCTCTATAGACAGCTAAAGGCAAACCAGCAAATTCAATTTTTTCCTTAGTCTCCATCTTTATGAAGCTCCAACATTAAAAGGATTTGAGGAGGGTATTGTCACTGAAACAGGATTACCATTAGCAGATGTAGCTGATGGCGTTGAGTTGACAGGCCCTTCCCCTACCATTTTGGCAACTTCTATACCAAATTGTTCAAGAATTACAATCGGATTGGAGCCTCCATTCATTTCAATCCGTTTAATAAGTACGCCGTTGGCCAATCGCTGTCCAGCTTGCACATAGCGACTCGTTGGCTCATCCGGTACTTTGATAATTGCTTGCGGTTCCTTACTAATTAGAACTACACCAGTCACAATAACTGCCCTTGCTAACTCAGGTTGTGCTGGTGGTGGCAGTACAGATACTAAGGTGGGGTTAGAGACAACTTGAGGTAAAACTTTAGGTAAAACTGAAGTCAAAGTAGGATTGACTTTTTTTGGTACAGAAGCAATGTTATTTTTCTTCTGATTCTGATTTTTCTGATTCTGATTTAAAGCTACGCTGCGTGTTGGAAGTTTTCGTACTGCTATCGATGCAGTCGGTAGCTTAGGCAACACGGGAACAGGTCTTCCAGGTGTTGTAGACACTCTAGTAACCATCTGTCCGAAAACTTGTGCAAACGGATCAGTCCGCTCTTTTGATACCAGAATTAACGGTGCCCGCTCTGTAGCATTAGTAGATTGAATCAAGCTAACAGATCCGGGGGTAACTTGTGAAACTTGTTTGGCAGGTATCACTGGATTCTTAAAGGATTGAGCCGCAGGTGGCGACTTCGCTGCTATTTTGGGAATCGGCGCAGGATTGATGGCTTGTGGTGTATCTTCAGAAGCACATCCAGCGATCGCTAAGGTTAAAATAGCTGCAATTGTAATTTTTGAATTTCTGCCCATGAGCTGTTCTCAAAAGCCATTGGAAAATTAAAAAATGGATATCTACATGCCTGAAATTTTTATCAAAGGCAAAGTATGTTCCCTTTATAACCTAATTTTTTAGATTTCAAGAGTTATTTTTAGCACTAACAGCCCAGCATAACTGCGGATTTAGTTTATTTGCAGTTAATCGTCTGCTACACCCATAAGCTGTTTCATCAAATCTAGACCTTTCTTGACTCTACGGGAAACCGTTACGACACTGATTCCCAGATGTTCTGCAACTTGTTTTTGTGTTAAATCTTGTAAAAAAACGCATTCCAACACATCGCGGGTGCGTTGCTCGAGCTGAACCAATGCTTGTTGCAAGCGGAGTTGGTCTTCTTGTGCCAATTGAAAGCTGCGATAGTGAGGATCTGGAACCAATTCTCCCAAGCAGGTAGAGCCTTCTTCTCCATCTTGGATTGGCACATCAAGACTCAAGGGAGCGCGATTTATCCACGCTAATTTAATTTCTTGCCATTCGTTTGGAGAAATTTCCAGTGCTGTTGCTAATTCGGTGTCTGTTGGTTGGCGATTATGCTTTTCACGCCAAGAGCGTGACACTCCTATTGCTTGCTGTTGCAATGCTAACCACTTCCGAGGAATTCGCACGGTAACACCTTTATCTCGGAGATAGTGTTGAATTTCACCCCGAATATAGGGAAGAGCATAGGAACTAAAGGCATGTCCCTTGGAAAGTTCAAATTTTTCAATCGCTCTGATTAAGCCCAAACATCCAACCTGGATCAAATCATCGTAGGTTTCATGACATTGATTTGTCCAGTAGTGAGCTTCTTTTCTCACAAGTCCAAAATTGAGTTTTACCAGTTGATTGCGAACATTTTCTGACCGAGATTGCTGATATTCTCGCAACAACTGCCAAATTTCATGTTTTAGTTCATTGGTGACTGTGGTAGGCATAGCACCGTATTTATTGAGTAAATTAACAATCAATTACTCACTTTTAAACTCAACTGCGATCGCGCTGTATTTATATAGCAAATTCTCTAGACAACAAGAACGTTTTTCTAAAAAAATTCCATAGAGTTGCTTGACAATCGAGCAAAGTTTAAATGAGCGAAATTGGTATTTAGTTTGTTATTTATCTTGGGGATTATCTGTAGCTGTTTTTCAAACTACATAGGAATAAAATATAAAATTAATTACTAAATATAAAACCGGGATTTTACTTAACTTTAATTAATTAATGGTGAAGCTAATTTTTATAAACTAAACAACAGTAGTCGGATTGTTTTGGGATAGGTAAAAGTTTGATTTACAGTAAAATTACGTGTCCATTCAAACAAGATTTATCCAACAATTAAAAATTACTAATAATATTTAGAATAAAGTATGTATATTTACGCAAGCCAATAAACCAAATAGTGAGATAGCCTTTGTTGTACTGGGGGCAATACGGTTCAATCAATGGTCAATGTCAAAGGAAATTTTTTTAACGTAGATGCATGCAGATAGGCTTGCCGAAGGTAACGCCATCTCTACGAGACTCTATGCAAACGCGCAGCATTTCGCAGAGAAGGAAGAAATGCTTAACTAAGCTGTATTGGTACTGGGGGGATCTTTTGAGGAAAAATATCACTAACCCAAGGGTATTGGGTTTTAACCTTTCTCCTCTTTGTAAAAATCTATCTACTCCCTAAAAAAAGGCAGGGCTGTTTCATTCTTTCAAAGCCTCTTGAAAAACTAGGGACAAGGGAAAAAGGAATTTTTCTCTTGTCTTTTTTCGTCTCTGTAAGGCTTTTATCGGAATGAAACAGCCCTGAAAATGGTGGCAAAGAAGTTAACTTTCGTGATGAGACCTGATGCTTACAGAATTACAGTTCTGAATACCAGGTCAGTTATCTAAGTCCAGAGAATTTAGCCACGACTCGGTTCAACCCGTCCAAAAAATAGACCGCGAATCTTGACTTCTTTGGGTTCGCCAGCACCTAAATCTGTATCAGATGGCTGTTCGCTCTCAAAAGTACCAGCAATTTCACCACTAGAGCTATCTACTTTAGCGATTTGCAGAGAAATCTTGCCATTAAGATTTTCAGCACGCTTTACATTAGTGCGGGTAAGTTCTTCATCATCCGCTTGGGCGGGGAGAGCTACAGCATTATCGTAGCCACTCACGACACCACGACCTTTGGGATCTAGGAAGGCAGCACCACGATAGGAAGGAACTTTGAAAGTACCTTCAAAGTCCGTGGAGGTGTTAATACTGCTCAAACTGGGTTGGGTTTGAGCAACCAAGTTTTTGATGGTGAAGAGGAAAGGTACTCGCTCACCGCCAGGGAGTTGCACAGTGATGGCTTGGAAGTCAAGACCATCGGTTTCCACAAAGGTCAAGCTATTATCTGAGTTGATTTTTAGGTTCCCTTGCACCTGGTCAATAGTGGAAGTGTATCTGGTCAACAATTTGCCAGCAACAAATTCTGCTTCTTGGCGTTTATTAGCAGGTTCTTCTTTGATGAAGAAGCTAGTTGGTTCTAAGCAAAGTTCTTTGATGGCATAAGACTGGCTAGAATCAATGGGAATGGAGCCACGGTTTGTTTCTGCTAGTTGGGGGCATTTGTTTGCCAAGCCAGTGCCACGAATTTGGTCGTAAGTGAGTACATCTCTACTACTAGTGGCAGGAGCATCACTACAAGCAGTTATTAGTCCCAGGCACAAAGCCAAGAATGCAACAATTAAAGCGCGATACCTCATGGTCAACCTCAATCTCAAAAATTAATATCTAAGTTGTAAAACTGCATCGAAGCTTTGATCTCTGACGAGAAGCCATCCTCGATCGGATACTGCATTGCTCTGATTGCCAGAGTTTAAACAAGTGTCCGGGCGTATAGGTTGGAAGTCGCCACTCAAACTTTTCTCTGCTAAACGTAGTTAAACGTGTCGTTCTCTTGAGCTTGGGATGTAAACCCCAGACTGAGTAACACACTGCATCCATGTTGGATGTGTGTTACTAGGGAAGCAAAAAACCAGCAGTTTTACTGTTGGTAGCATTTGTTAGAGTTGGGCGTGTGGATGAGTAAGCGCCACACAGAGCGGCATAAGTGCTTGCCTCAAAGAGTGCGAAGAGAGTTGTCTGCTTCGCACTTTACTTTTGCCAATTGCAAAAGCAGCGTCGCCCAAGTCTTTTTGTATCATGTATGTGACGCTACTACATACAGCCCATTGTTTGATGGGTAAATTAGCCAGATCATACGATTTTTTTTAACTCAAAATCAAAGTACTCAAAATCAAAGAAAATCTCGTCTCGATCGCATCTAGCTGCTGTGGAGGCTATGCTAAAGGTTACTACGCTCTTTTAGGAGCGATCGCAATTGCTTTTAATAAAGATACAAATCTAGTTATATTCAACCCTTACTTAGGTAAGTGAAGGGATGGGGGGACGCAGTGAGTCAAGAGGAACTAGGGAAAATTAAAAATCTCCGGTAAATTTGAGTTGACCTCATTTATACGGAAAGGCTGGGATGAACGATCGCAAAAATCTGGAATCAGGGGAGTTGTCCTGTAAACTGCAAACGCTCGCAACTGTAGTGGATGATGCAGTTCGGGATTGTGAAGGCGATACTGTAGCTCTTTTGGCTTTGCTGCGGCAACTAGAACAATTACATCGAGAGATCCGGGATGGGGTTTTTCAAGAGAGTTTGCCTGTTAACCGTCGGCAACTTTACTCGCTGCTGAAAGATATTGAGTCTGAGGGAGGTTGGCCTTATATTGAGCGCATGAGGCTACAAGCCTTTTTAGCAAATTTGCCACAAGAGGCTCCCCAAGAAAATAGCCGTGAAGTTTTGGAAAGCGATCGCTCCTTTGCTGATTAGCTCGAAATTAACAACTCGGATCGCCTCATCAACCGCTAAACCAAGAGCGGTTGCTCATTGAGGCTTTAAGAGTCATTAGTCAATGATAATTTCCCACCTCTGCTTAGGATTTGTGGGTTATGCCATTACAAAGAAGGCGATCGCGCTTTTCAAGATTACGGTTGTGCTTGAGGTAATCACCTACCCAGTCGCAACCACGAACAAGCAGATCGTCAAGATTTAAATTCCACAAAATTATTGTGTTGTCATCACTAGCTGATGCTAATGTTTGACCATCTGGGCTAAAACTGACACTTAACACCGCAGCACGATGCCCATTAAGACTTTTAATTAATTTACCTTCATGACTCCAGAGTTTCACTGTACTGTCCCAACTGGCGGCAGCAAGCAATTCACCATTGGGACTGAAAGTGACAGCATTAACGCTATCGCTATACCCCTTTAACAAGGTTTTTAACAAGGTACCATCCCGTCGCCACAGTTTTACGGTGTTATCCCAACTGGCAGAAGCCAGTAACTCATCAGTGGGACTAAAGCTGACACCTAAAACCCAACTGTCATGGGGCGAAAAAGTTTTAAGCAACTTACCTTCACGGTTCCACAGTTTCACAGTTTGGTCATCACTAGCGGAGGCTAAAATCTGACTGTCAGGGCTGAAAATTACGCTATTTACCCAACCCTGATGCCCTACTAAAGTTTTGAGCAAGTTTCCTTGACGGTTCCACAGTTTCACCGTTTTATCTTTGCTAGCTGATGCCAAAAACTGACCATCGGGGCTGAAATTCACGCTCATCACACTATCGCTATGTCCGTGGAGAGTCTTGATTAAAGTACCGTCAAGCCGCCAAAGTTTCACGGTTTTGTCATAACTTCCTGAAGCCAACATTTCACCTTTGGGGTCAAAACTGACACTAGGAACTTTATTTTTATGTCCTACTAAAGTTTTGTAAAGTCGGGTTTTCACTTCGTCATTATTGGTGTACCGTTTCCAGAGCTTTACGGTGCGATCGCTACTACCAGAAGCTAGCATCTGACCGTTGGGACTCCAAGCAACGCTCAAAACTCGATCCTGATGTCCTTGAAGAATAGACGGTGTTGGGGCATTTAAACTCCATAGTTTCACGCTTTTGTCGAAACTTCCTGAAGCCAGCAATTTATTATCTGGACTGAAAGCGATGCTAACAACAGCATCGCTGTGTCCTTTGAAGGTTTTGAGTAAAGTACCAGTGATACTCCAGAGGTTTATGGTATTGTCTTCGCCTGCGGAAGCTAACTTTTTACTATCGGAACTAAAGCTTAAACTCCACACTGTGCTGCTATGGTGCCGTAAAGTTTTGTAAGGACGAAAGTCAAAACCGTCTTTAGTGCCATTGCTCTCCCTCTGCCAAATTTTTACTATCTTATCTCGACCTGCTGACGCTAAAAATTTCCCATCAGGGCTGAAAATAGCCACAATCACACCCTGGCGATGTCCCTGCAAAGTTGTAACCAGGCTACCATCCCGTCGCCAGATTTTCACTGTCTTATCGTCACTAGCCGAAGCGATGAATTGACCATCGGGACTGAAGTTTACCCAGTTAACCCAACCTTGATGTCCTCTCAGTATTTTTACCAAGCTACCATCTTTACGCCAGAGTTTTACGGTTGTATCCTTACTGCCAGTAGCTAACAACTCGCCATCAGGACTGAAATTAACGCTATAAACCCAATCTTTATGTCCTTTCAGGGTTTTATATGGCTTGGGGTCAAATTCACCTGTAACCGGGTTTTTGTGCCAGATTTGCACTGTTTTGTCGAGGCTGGCGGAGGCTAGGGTTTGACCATCTGGGCTGAAACTTACACAGGTAACAGCATCAGTATGAACTTTGAGGGTTTGAAGTAAAGTACCATCAGGATGCCAAATTTTCACCGTCCGATCTCGGCTACCTGATGCTAGGGTTTGACCATCTGGACTGAAAGTTACTCCCCAGACAATATCGGTGTGTCCTTCCAAGCGGTTAACTTCTGTTACCCCATAAACTGCCTGTTGCAGGGCTGTCACCACCCGCATTCGAGTATCTGGTTGCACTCCATCTGCTTGTTTAAGTCCTCTCCAAGCCCGCAAACTTTCTAATAAAGCATCAAACTCTTTATTAGACGCAAATAGAGCTTCGCTAGCAGCAGTAATTCCACTAATTCTCAAGTTGGTTTCACTGCGTTCAGCTCGGAGAGTTTGGCGAATTGCTGCTGTTTTTTGCAAGTCGGCTTGCCACCATAATGCTGCTATTGTTCCCCCCATGATTGCTAGGATTGCGCCTACAATCCGTGCTTCTCGCAGTCGGCGTTGCAACACTAAATTGAGTTGCTTTTGACTAAGTTGTTGGGCTACTTCCGCTCTAGTTTTTTCGAGTTTGATTTTTTCAAATTCGGCGAGCATACCATAGTTGTTTTTTTGGCGAATAGGTTCAACTAAATAATCGTGAACTAGCTGGTAGCGATCGCCTAATTCTTCTCTGACTCGCAATACCAAACCTGAACCTACCAATATTTCTAAAATCAGTTCCCCAACTATGTCAAAGCTTGATATTGTATCTAGATAGTGGTTATTAACTAATGCAACCGCTAAATCAGCTTTAGTTTTTAACGGTCGCGTGCCCTTTTCATCAGTTAACTCAAATAATAATTTCCAACTTAACTCTTCATTCTCCGGGCCGCAGTCTTTGATCGCTTCCCCTAGCCAGCGTTCAACCAATTTTGCCGAGCCGCCGCAAAGCTTGTATTGTCCAAGGGTAGTAATGTTTTCTATTTGTAGTTGAGCGCCAACTATTTGTAATTCAATTGGATGTACTTCATCTAGTTCTCCTGTCAAATCCTGGACTAATCGGTTAATTAATTCCTCGCTCAGTTCATAATGCGAACGTTGAGTAAGACTGTGAATTATGGCTTTAGCATCCTGACTAGAGAATTTCCCTAGATAGTAACGAATATCCTTGTCGAGAATATTTTTATTAATTATACCTAAATCATATAGTCCAATACTATTTTTTTGGCTCAACCGTTCAAATTCTAACAAATGATGTAAATAGTCTTCTCTTAATGAAAGAATAATTTTTACATAAGAAATATTTAAGCATTCACTAAAGAATTGATAAAATTCTATTCTTTGTGTGGGAGGATTACTAATAAAGAAAAATTCTTCAAACTGATCTAATATCAGAATTATTGTATAATTTCGCTCGACTGCTAACCGAATTTTTTCTAGCAGTATAGTAGGTGTAGAGTCAGGATTAACCGATATTCCTGTGTATGCTAGCACTTGGTTGAGACTGCTGATTAAGACTGTGAGCCAATCAGTATAAACAGATAAAACAATAGCTATAGGAATGCGTTCACCGATAACTTTTCCGATCAGCGCTGGGACTAAACCAGCTTTGAGAATTGAACTTTTACCTACGCCTGATGGCCCATAAATTACCGTCAGTTTATAGTCAGCACGACTAATTCTTTCAATCAACCGATTCACATCTTGCTGTCGTCCAGAAGCTGATATTTCTTGGGCAACTCCTTCAGGAATAAACGGTATTTTTTGAGATTCTAATGCTGGGTTAATTCTAGAAAGTTGCGGCTGTAATTGACTTGCTCCAATGAAGGCACGAAAGCCATACTGATGCTCTATTTTAATTTTTTCTTGCTTGAGCTTAAAGGCTTCTGTATAGTTATGACGCTCAAAAAAGTAAAGCGATCGCAGTTCCTCTAAAATCTCTAAATAAAGTGATGGCTGATGTTGTAGCTCACAAACTACCCTTCCCCATTCCAGATTATCGATCGCTTCTTCTGATTCACCTAGATGTCTCTGTGTACGTGCAACCAAGAGCAGATACCAACTTTCTTGTCGTCGTGTTCGCAAAGCATCTCGTAGAGGAATTTCTGTTGCTTCTTCGGAGATAGAAAGTGCTGTATTCGCTAATTCATGAGCTAGTATCCAATTCGACTCAGAAGCTGCCACATTTGCCAAAAAACCATAATTTTGAGCAATTTGTGCAGGAGTTCCATAGGTTTTATGTAGATGTAATGACTTTTGAGCTAATTTTTTTAAATCATCCCAAGCTTGTAAACGTTGCAACATTTCACAAGCAGGCAAAATAAATTTAGCAACTAAGTCTTCTCTTTCTACACCCTCCAATACCTCCAGGCATTGTTTAAACCACAAGAGAGCATGTTCGCAATACCTACTATTACTATTGTGATGTAAGTCTGCCATCCGGTGATAACACAGCCCCAGGTGGAATAGCACTATTGCTTGCTTGAGTAAAGACGAGGGAGGGGTAGGGTGAGGATATGAGAGAGGAAAAGAAGAATTACTCTCCCACTCGGCTACTCTCTTCGTTTCCTGCTGCCATAACGCTAGGCTTCTTTGATAATTGGCTAAAGCACCATTAATTTGATCGTTGGCGTATTTATCTCGCCCTAACACAAATTCTAAACTAGCTTCTAATCCTGGTGTTAATTGAACACCATATAGGCGCAGCAAATCATTACGGGCTGATTCTATTTCGTGGCGATGTTGGGACTTAGGATCTAAATCTAGGGAGGCATTAGATAAAAATGTTTCAGCACCTGCTTCTAAAACTTTGGTAAATAAAGATTCTGCTTCTTGATGGATCAAAGCAATTAAATCTGCTTTTGCCATTTCAAATTTAATTGTGGTTGCAGCCCAACTTTTAAAATCAGGTGCTAATCTGGACAACAATGATGCCACTTCATCTTGTAGCCACAATACCACTGAAAATGGAAAAGTCGCAGCATAGATATCTCGCGCTTGGTTAATGCCTGTAAGTAAGTTTTCTAGGTCGATCGCTGACTCAAGACCAAAAACCATAACAGCTGCTGGTAAAGAGTCTGTGAGGATAGCAGGATTATCTAAAGATAGTTCTGAGACTATTGTGTTGTGTAAAGAAGTAGTTGATGGATTGAGAACAATTTCTCTAATATTGATATCTTTGGTGATGGAGTGAATATTTTCTAACATTTGCTCGCGTAATTGCCCATAGTTACACCGAACTAAAATCAGGGCAAATTGACCTTCGGAAAGTGCGATCGCTCTAATCAGTCTTTGCAAAGTATGCTGATTTTCTTTGGTGTAGATGCGTAGCGGCTTGTCATTAGTCATTGATTATTAGGCATTGGGCATGGGACATGAGGCATTAGTCCAATGGCAAACGACAAAGGACTAATGATAAATGACAATTAACTTACTCAGAACTGTTACTTGTTTTGTTGCCAAGCTAAAACTTTTTCTGTTTCTGCAAGAGCTGGACTGATGCCAAACCAGCGCCCTAGAGGATCGCGATATTCAAACAGATACATGCTTCGTAGTAAGCTCTGGTAGTCAGACTCACCTTTAACTCTCTGCTGCTGCACTACTTCAAACAATAATTCCCACTGGGATTCATCAATAGCTAATAGCAGATCGTCGCGGTAGTCTTTAATCACGGCTTCCAAGCAGTCCCTAGAAAAAGGTGGATCTTGCCGTTGTAGACAGCTATAAAGTAAACCCAATAAGTTGCGAATGTGACCACCGCTAACGCGACAGAGACGATCCAAGGTTTGGGAGCAATCGAATAATTCTGTAATTAATGAAAGCCTTCCATTCAAAGGAACTTCTGGAAAAGCTCTTGCTAGAACTAACTGGCGTACTAGTGACATCCCTGGTTCGTAGTCATTACCATCTCTTTGCCGCACTAATACCATCGGCAGTACTTTTGGCGCAATCCCTCCCCCCAGGCGATTTTTTAGCGTCTCGTACTCATTAGAGAAAATTAAGGTCAGGGGAATGGTGTAAACTAGGTGGCATTTAAGTCGGCGTAACTGTTCGCCTCGGTCGATGAAGAGATATTCTGGTTGCGATCGCCCTGATGCTAAGGGACGCATATCTACTCGATCCAAATTATCTACAATCACTACCAGTCCTTTTTGACCCCGCAGCTTTAGCTGTTCAACAGCCTTGTCTAAAATTTCTTCGTTAATCGCTTGCAAAATACTATTAGTACGTGGCTCCAAATATTGCCTCAGTTGATTCCGCACCTGGGTGCTATCTTTAGTTTTGGCGGTAATTTTGGCAATACCCAAGGACAACTCTGCTTGTCCAGAAAGCTCTATGGGGCTTTGCAAAAAATCGCCTACTTCTTTGAACAAATTGGTAAAGTAACCACCTTTGAGTTTGATGTTAATGCCTTCTAAACTGGCACTTACTTGACGGGCTACACTCAGCAAAATATCGCTGATATCTATATCGGCCATATCTAAGTCTTGACTAGACTCAAAATAAACTACATGAAATCCCGCCAATTCTAGTTCTGTCTTTAGGCGCTGCAATTCTGTTGACTTACCGCAGCCAATATGACCTGTAAATAACTGGCAAGTTGGCTCATCAGGAGAAATCCTAACTATAGTCCGTTGCAATTCTTCAACAATCTTGCAACCACGGACATCAGCAAAATCTATGTAATACTGGCGATCTAGCACGTTACTTATATTAAGCGTGTAACTTGGATTACATGCTTTGTAAAAACGTGACAAATTTAATGTCGTTTTCATGTTATGTGGAGGCGGATGTAGATGTGTGGAGATGCAGTTCTATTCGTATTTTTTATACAAACAATCTCTAGCCTGGATGTAGGCACACGATTAATTCGCAAGTTGGTAGTATCTTGCAAAAGACAGTATTTATTACAGAATCACTGTCAGTAGTACGGTAGAGATTTAATTGACCCTAATAACCTTAAGCATATCTGTCCTTTTTACACCTGCTATTGAGGTTTTGACAATGTAGTAGCTTTTATTTGACCTGGCACAAACCTTTCTGGCTGAGTTAATCAGCAAAAAAAGCTACTACATTGTATGATTCCCAGTTTGTTTGGCTGATGAGGTAGGACTGGTATGAATTATAGCAATTTATACAGACATTCAGGAATACTTAGCTATCATTTCACATTCTATTTGTCAAGAAAACAAAATCAGAAATATTTAAATTAATATTTTGTAATCTTTAGAGAAAAAATATTTGACTATCCCTTGTCAAAAAGACAACAGTGAGTTAAGAATGGACACCGGAAACTTTAATAGGAGGTATGACTAGGGCCAGGTTGGTTGTGTACTTACTGTAAAGTGTTACTAAAAATAAAAAAAGTCTTGAGGAGAGTGGCTAATAGATGCCGACAGTGTTTACTGAGATTAATGATGATACAAGCGCGTCAAGGAATTGGAATTGTAACCAGAAAGGGGTTTGAATGGCTGGCATATTATCAGTTTCCCGCACGGATCTAGCCCAGCGTCGTAAGAAATTACGGCGGCGGCGGCAGATGAAAATTATTCAAGCTGTTTGGCGAACTTTTGCCATTACTGGTTTGGCGGGTGGATTACTGTGGGTGGCAATCCAACCGATGTGGGTGTTAAAAACTCCCAAACAAGTAGTGATGAAATCAGGCAATCAATTACTGTCGGATGAGACAACTAAATCCCTGTTGGTGCTATCTTATCCCCAATCTTTGTGGCGGATTGAACCAGCAGCGATCGCTAACTCTTTGAAAAAACAACCAACTATTGCCCAAGCGATCGTCAGACGCCGCCTCTTTCCCCCTGGATTAAACATCGAAATCCAAGAAAGAGTCCCTGTCGCGGTAACTCAAACACCAAGTGGACAAAATCAAGGCACTGGCAACAAAAAAATCACAATCGGCTTACTAGATGCCAGTGGGGCCTGGATGCCTTTAGAAAAATACACATCACTGAATCCCACTAGGAAACTACCCAATCTCAGAGTAATTGGGTCGCCAAAACAATACTGTCTCTACTGGACTCAAATTCATCAAGCTGTCAGCCAAAGTTCCGTAAAAATTATGGAAATTGATTGCCAAAATCCAGCGAATTTAATTTTGAAAACAGAACTAGGAAATGTACATCTTGGTGTTCCAGGCCCCCAGTTGTCTGAACAAATTAAGGTACTCGCCCAAATGCGCCATTTATCAGCAAAACTCAATTCCGGTCAAATAGAGTATATTGATCTGAAAAATCCCGAATTTCCCTTAGTACAAATGAACCAAAAAGACCAAAAATTAACTCCCAAAACCCCTAAAAACATCTAGCAATATTTAATGTATTGATAGCTCCTAGTAAATTAAGAAGCTTTCTGCTGATAAATGTATTTATTATTTTCAGTTTTCCAGCAAACCGCACGAAAATCGGCATTAACTTCTAATTAAAATGAGAAGATCAATCATATAAATTTCCATTGCGAGTAAAACACTCTCAATTGTTACCCTAACATCTAAATAGTAGGGTGCAAGATGTCGGATAATCTAACTTTGGTCTGTTGAGGATACTTCCAAAGACAGTTTACTGAAGTTAAAATCTGTAAATTTAAGTACTGCCGAAAGTTGCGTAAATGTTGCTTTTAGGCAATCAGTTTGGACTATTTGGTACCGTAATTCCTAATTGGGTTAAGAAACCTCTAGGAAAATCTTGATTTTTTGACCACACTAGTGAGGGTTCTCGTAAGATAAACTATTGCTCCAAACAAAGTGTCCATTAAGACCCCCCAAACAACAAATTAATCAGGTATAGTCTGACAAGTAAATTCTTGCTTGCTTCAACCTTAAGAATAAGTAAGTATAAGGTAAAGTTTGTGTCTAAAGTTGCAATCATCCCCAATGGTGAAACCTATTAACAATATTATTGAGGCAGATAAGATGCGCTGTAGTGTGTCTTTAGAAGTTATGTCCTTCCCTGAGAAGAATGAAGAGATTAATGTCTGGTTGAAGTTATACAGGTCACTTTTAGATAAATATAGGTATACTTCTCTAGAATTGGCTGTGCGATCGGCTGCGTTAAAAGCTTATCCCATAGCAAATTTTCGTACTGCCAATTCTGTTAGGCTTGGCAGTAGTGAAAACAATAAAAAACAGTGCCATAGTATTGTGGCACTGTCAAACTATAGTTGACTCTTAGGTGAATAGCACCTGAAAAAGTCGTTTATCTACCCTTTCACAAATCCAATGACACTTGATAATAACCAAGGACTTACCTATAAAAATTCCCAATCTCCGGGACAGCCTGGGTTCTCTCTGGCAGTTAACTCGACCAATCCGTTTAATAACTCTGGGCTGAACTTCGGACAAAATCACGATAATAAGAAGATTTCTGCGGAAAATAGCCGAATTGGCGAGATTGTTCCTGGTCGGGTTGCCAACATCAAAGTGATTGGTGTCGGTGGCGGCGGTGGCAATGCCGTTAACCGCATGATCGAATCTGATGTCTCTGGTGTAGAATTTTGGTCAATTAATACTGATGCCCAAGCTTTAACTTTGGCAGGCGCTCCCAGTAGATTACAAATTGGCCAAAAACTAACGCGGGGTTTAGGAGCAGGTGGTAATCCTGCGATTGGTCAAAAGGCAGCTGAGGAATCACGAGACGAAATTGCTACGGCTTTAGAGGGTGCTGACTTAGTATTTATCACCGCCGGTATGGGTGGTGGTACTGGAACTGGTGCAGCCCCAATCGTGGCAGAAGTAGCAAAAGAAATGGGCGCTCTGACTGTTGGGGTAGTCACACGTCCATTCGTCTTTGAAGGTCGCCGCCGCACCAGCCAAGCAGAACAAGGGATTGAAGGACTAAAAAGTAGGGTAGATACACTGATTATTATCCCCAACAACAAATTGCTGGAAGTGATCCCCGAACAAACGCCTGTGCAAGAAGCTTTTCGCTATGCAGATGATGTGCTGCGTCAAGGGGTGCAAGGTATTTCTGATATCATCACGATCCCTGGTTTGGTAAACGTTGACTTTGCTGATGTCCGAGCTATTATGGCAGATGCGGGATCGGCATTGATGGGAATTGGTGTGAGTTCTGGGAAATCTAGAGCCAGAGAAGCTGCGATCGCAGCTATTTCTTCGCCGTTACTAGAGTCTTCTATTGAAGGCGCTAGAGGAGTTGTATTTAATATTACTGGTGGTACTGACCTGACTTTGCATGAAGTGAATGCAGCCGCAGAAGCAATCTATGAAGTAGTTGATCCCAACGCCAATATTATTTTTGGGGCTGTAATTGATGACAGACTCCAAGGTGAGGTAAGAATTACTGTAATTGCCACCGGATTTACAGGTGAAGTGCAAGCTGCCGTACAACAAAGTGTAGCTAACGTTCGAGTAGCACCCAATACCTCGAAGCGACCAACAACACAACAACCCGCAGTTAATCCCCCAACCTCAACTCCAACTGCAACTCCAACTCCAACTCCAATTCCAGAACCAAAAGAAAAAATTGGATTGGATATACCTGACTTTCTGAAAAACCGACGAACACCACGGAATTAAAAGATTTTGGATTTGAGATTTTAGATTAAATTAGCAGTCTCAGGTTAGGCTGAGTGCTGTATAAAATCTGTTAGTTTCAGGGTTTTACCAAAAGCAGGGATAAGCAATCTGTTGCCATCCCTAATTTTGCTCATTGGTAAAGAAATTTGTTAAAGCTACTTATAGAATTAACTTGGGCAGGAGTTTGCTGGCTTCCATGTCTAGCTGTGCTTTGGGAATAAATAAACCGGAAGACCTTCCCGACGAGGAATGCTTAAGCGTAGCCAATCGTAGGCATAGTTACATCTACCACCGCAACCTATTAAACTTATATTCAATATAAACAAAGCTGCGTGGGTAACTCACCCACGCAAGCGTCCAAAGGAATTCTATTTCCTAGATAAAAATACACCAAGTAAAAATAATTACATTGATTTTTTGTTTTTTAGTGACTGTTCAATCCATTGAATAACCTGATGACCAAGGCGAGTACCATCTAGACGATCGATCTCGCGAATTCCCGTAGGACTGGTGACGTTAACTTCAGTTAAGTAGCCACCAATAACATCAATCCCCACAAAAATTAAACCGTCTTGGCGTAAGCGTTCGGCTACTTGGGTACAAATTTCATTTTCTCTTGGGGTAATTTCGGTTTGAGCGACTGTACCACCAGTTGCCATATTATTGCGAAAATCAGTTCCACTAGAGAGACGATTGAGCGCACCAATCGGTTCGCCATTGAGCAGGATAATTCGTTTATCTCCTGCTTTTGCCTCCGGTAGATAGGTTTGTACCATTACTGGCACTCGACCTTGGAGGGTACTGAGTTCGACAATAGAGTTAAAATTGCGATCGCTTGATTGCAAAAATAAAATTCCTTCTCCAGCTTTGTTTCCCAGTGGTTTGAGAACTGCTGCCCCCTTTGCTTTGACAAATTCTCGGATAAACTCTTTATCAGCACTGACAATCGTTTCTGGAATCGCCTTAGTAAATTGGAGGGCATACATTTTTTCATTTGCCCCTCGGATGCCGCTAGGACTGTTAATCAGTAGGGTTTTATTTTGGTCAATGTAATCCAGAATGTAGGTGGCATAGAGGTAGGAATCATTGACAGGTGGATCTGTCCGCATAAATACGGCATCCATTATCTCTAAAGAAGTTAAGTAGGAATCGCTCAACTTATACCAAGGATTCGCCGCTACCCAGCGTCCCTCGACTAACTGCACTGGTACAAGTTCGACTCGCTGTAGGACAGCCCAAGCTTTGCCCTCCACGACACTCAGCAAATTTGCTTGAGTTACCCAAACTTCGTGTCCCAGGATTTGCGCTGCTTCGATCAGGGCAACACTGGTATCATGACACGGGTCAAGCAGATGGATGGGATCAATGATAAAAGCCAGTTTCACCCTTTATACCTCAATCACCAAGAAATTAAATGGTTATTCAATTATTATCTCTTGACGATCTTACTAATTGATGTACATCTGTACTGCTGAGTAGGAACTGGAGGGTAAAGTCTTGTGGACACATACTTTTGCGGGAAAAAAGTTCGTAAACAGAGTTGTAGCGACTGCCGTATAGTTTTTAGTGGCTTGTCGCTAGCGATCGCAATTTCTTATAAACTTAGACGGTAGTTATTAGCTCATCCAGCTTACCTTGACTATCTAAAGCGTGGATATCATCACAACCACCAATATGGTCATCATTGATGAAAATTTGCGGTAAAGAGCGCCGTCCATTCGCTCTTTGAGCCATTTTGTTTCTGGCTGCTTCATCTCCGTCAATGCTGTATTCAATAAATTCAACACCCTTACTCTTCAGTAAACTTTTAGCACGGATGCAAAAAGGGCAAGTCCTCCAGGTGTAAATTTCTACTTTGGCAGCCATAATGTCCTCAACTTGATTTAATACTTCTTAATTTTAGAACTTTGCTACTGGCTGTAGCGGCTCTATTCTCTTTTAATCTAAGCCCATGCAAAATATTTTATAGTGTTAAATAATGAATAAATAAATATCAGTCAAGTAAATCTACTAGTATCTTATAGCATAGAATTTGTTATCTACGGACAGATAAAAAATAGCGGAGCTTTTTCGTCTGACATTACTTGTCAAAATAAGCGCCGCTATTTAGCTAATAGGTCAGTTTTTCAATGATTTTGGCAAATGCTGCCGATACTGTGTAACGAAAAAATTTTGAATTAGACTAAAGGCTTTTTCTTTAGCAGTCTCAGCGCACCTACAGCAAATAAGCCTAAAGCTCCTGATGTACCAGGCTCAGGTACTCTTCTTGGTGAGGGTTCCTTAGATTTATAATATTTTCCTTGACCTGTTCCACTAGTACCTAGATTAGTTCCTTCAATACTCTGGTAGCGTACTCCAAAGTTACCTAGTGCAAATGAGTCAACGGGCTTATTGAAAGCGAGAGAGAAGGAGAACTTCTGAAGACCATCTTCTGTTCTCACACCACCATTCTGTCCACCCTGACAGGTGTTACCGTCAGTGAAGCATACATCTATATCACCAAACTGATTGGGAAAATTACCGTTGAGAACAGCGTTGCTAAAAAGTCCCGACGAACTTGTTTTTCCAGAAGCCAAATCAAGTTTATTGGTAGACAGAAGGTCGGAATACACATTAAAACCCAAGCCAGAAGTTCTAGAGTTGATGCCATTACTAGAGGTGTTATCTAAAGCGACATCAAAATTTGCTGCCACACCAGTGAAGCTTTTCAAAGTCAACCATGCTGTAGACGTTAGTCCAGAGACATTTTGCGTAGCTACGCTACCATCAAAGTTAAATTGGAACTTTTTACCAATATCGCTAAGATTGAAATTGATAATTGGTAAGGGTCTGGTTGAAGTTGATCCTTTAGTAGCAGTTTCCTTATCAGCAGCTTCCTTTGCATCCTTTGCTGCTGCTTCTGCTTTGTCTTTTTCTGCACAAGTCTGTGCTGCTTTGTCTTCTGCTGCTTTTTGGTTTGTCTGTTTCTCAGCTAAATCTTTTGTGGCTTTATCACATTCTATTTTTTTGTTATCTGCCTCAGCTTTCTTGTTGTTAGCGTCTGTCTGAGCTTTGTCACAATCAGCTTTTTTGTTATTAGCTTCTATCTGAGCTTTGTCAGCATCAGCTTTCTTGTTGTTAGCGTCTATCTGAGCTTTATCACAATCAGCTTTTTTGTTATTAGCGTCTACCTGAGCTTTGTCAGCATCAGCTTTCTTGTTATTAGCGTCTACCTGAGCTTTGTCACAATCAGCTTTCTTGTTGTTAGCGTCTGTCTGAGCTTTATCAGCATCAGATTTCTTGTTATTTGCGTCTATCTGAACCTTATCACAATCAGCTTTCTTGTTATTTGCGTCTATTTGAGCCTTGTCAGCATAGGATTTTTTGTTGTTAGCATCTGTTTGAGCCTTGTCAGCATCGGCTTTTTTATTATTAGCGTCTACCTGAGCTTTGTCACAATCAGCTTTCTTATTGTTAGCATCTGTCTGGGCATTGTCAGCATCAGCTTTCTTGATGTTAGCTATCTGCTGTTTGACAATCTTATCTAAACCATAAGCTTTATCAGCATCTTTTTGAGCTTTCTCAAAATCAGCTTTTTTGCTGTCAGCTATTTTCTGAGCATTGTCAAAATCAGCTTTTTTGCTATCAACTATTTTCTGAGCTTTGTCACAATCAGCTTTCTTGTTGTTAGCATCTGTTTGAGCTTTGTCAGCATCAGCTTTCTTGTTACTAGCATCTGTCTGAGCTTTGTCAGCATCAGCTTTCTTGTTGTTAGCATCTGTTTGAGCTTTGTTAGCATCAGCTTTCTTGTTGTTAGCATCTGTCTGAGCTTTGTCAGCATCAGCTTTCTTGTTGTTAGCATCTGTCTGAGCTTTGCCAGTATCCGCTTTTTTGTTGTCAGCTATTTTCTGAGCATTGTCAGCATCGACTTTCTTGTTATTAGCATCTATCTGAGCTTTGTCAGCATCAGCTTTCTTGTTACTAGCGTCTGTCAGAGCTTTGTCAGCATCGGCTTTCGCTGCTTTGGCTGCTTCTTCTATCTTGCTTAACTCAATAGCTGCCCGATCGGATGCTTCTTTCGCTGCTTTTGCTAGTTTGTCAGCCGTTGCTGTTTCAGCCGTGGCCGAATTCACTGCGTTTTGTGCTAGTTTGTCAGCAGCTAGTTTGTCAGCCAGTTGTTTTAATGTTGTGTCAACTGTATTTGCTGCTGTATTAATCGTTGCTTTTGCACCTGCTGGGGTTGTCACAGTAAATAGAGATCCGCTTGGATTGGTGCTGTAGATAACGTTACTGTCATTAGATGCTTCTGCTCTAGGAACTTGTGAGCCTATGACTAAAGCTAGTGACGATAAACCACAGGTGATATAACCTACTATTTTCTGTGAATTTATTTGAGACACTTCGTTTAAACCTCTTTGTTATTGTGTAATAAATTAAATGAGTGCATATCAATTTGGTTTATGACATTTAAAATCAGAATAGGAAAATAGACAAAATAATTTTATATATAGCTTGCTGCAAGCTTATATTTATCAGCAAGTTATATATAAATTAATGCCAGCAAGAATAGTTTGCTTATTGACTATTTCTAATCATTTGGTTAGTGCCAACTGATATGCAGTCCATCTAAATCTTGGTAACTAACTTTTCGTTAACTATGCACTTATATAGTTTTATACACAGAAATTCTGATAGTCTAGGTTTTATTTACATATTTACTAAAATTTTATTTTAGAAATAGAAATATGTTTTATTTAGTATAATTAGTAGTTTTCAGTATTTTTACAATGGTATTTTATTGTTAGATAACATTTTCTAAAATAATAGAAATAACTTATTGAGTTATTTTTAAACATAAAAAAACAACGGGGCAATTACGGTTAACTTTAATATTATTTACAACTAATATAGTAGCCATTAGTAATAGCACATTTTTCATAAAATTGTCATTCAGTAAATTCTCCGGCAATGATTAGAGCCTTAATAGAGTAGAAATATTTAAAAATAATGCCGTAGTTAATATAACTACGGCATTATTTTTTAGAAATTCCAAATTTCTATCGATATTTACCGAGAGTCAACGGCATATTCAATTAGTTGAGCAAGGCGATGGCGTAGGGTTTCTAATCCCAAGCGCTGACTCGCCGAAATAAATACCGCTAGGGGGAATTCTTCTCTAGCTAAAGCTAGTGTCTCACTATTTGCTCGATCGATCTTGTTAAAAATCACTAGCGCCGGGCCAGGAGTTATTGGCATTTGCGCCAAGATTTCTCTGACTGAGCGAATATGACGCAACCAAGCTGGGTGAGATAAATCCACCAAATGTAGTAGGGCATCAGCTTCTGTAACTTCTTCCAAGGTGGCGCGGAAGGCATCCATTAATGATGCAGGTAGTTCGTGTATGAAACCTACCGTATCTGTAATCAGAATTTCCTGATGTTCATTTGTTTCGCCATAAGGAATTACTAAGCGGCGGGTGGTAGGATCGAGAGTGGCAAATAGTTGGTCGGCTGTATAAACTTCTGCATTAGTGAGAGCATTCAGCAAAGTGGACTTGCCAGCGTTGGTGTACCCAACCAAAGCCACTGAGGGAATTTCTCGATGTTGCCTTCGTTGCCGTAACCGCGAACGATGGGCCTGTAACTGGGTTACTTCTTTTTGCAGTCGGGATATGCGCTGCCCAATGGCACGGCGTTCAGTTTCTAGCTTAGTTTCACCAGGGCCACGAGTCCCTATACCACCACCCAATCGGGACATGGTACGACCTCTACCAGCCAGTCGCGGTTGCATGTATTCTAGCTGTGCTAGTTCTACTTGCAATTTACCAGCACGGGATTGAGCGCGTTGAGCAAAGATATCCAAAATTACTTCGGTGCGGTCAACCACCCGGATACCAATTTGCACTTCTAAGTTGCGGACTTGGGAGGGTGAGAGGTCGCGGTCGAAGACGACGAGATTGACTCCTAGTGTTTGGGCAGTTAGAGCAATTTCTTGGACTTTACCTTCGCCAACTACTGTTTGAGGATGAACGCGCGATCGCTTTTGTTGGATTGTCTGTAATACATCTCCCCCAGCAGTATCAACTAAACGCGCCAATTCTAATAGGGTGTCTTGGAATTGTAGGGGAGTTGTCTCACTGGTCATCAGCCCGACAATTAGCACGCGATCGTGGTCAGCATCTACTTCTTGGGCGACAAATTCGCGCTGGAATTCCGCTTCCAGATTTTCTACCAAGTCTACTAAATCCTGGTCTGCCAAATCATCCAAATCCATAGGTGGCGATATATTCCAACTTGGGGTTTGAATTTGGCTTTCCCCTACCTTGAAAGCAGCAGGACTAGTAATCAGGGTGCGAGACTCTTGGGGTGTCAGATGAGCTAGATAAGCTTCTTTGACATATCCAGTCGCACCGCCTCCCCGCCGTGTAAATCCCGTTCCGGTAATATTTAGGACAACTAGGGCATCTAAGCGTTGCAGTGCCATAGCCGTGAGTGCCGCTTCATTTGGCGGTTCTGGCTTCAAATGGGTGGCGATGCAACGAATACCACTGAGTCGTTCTGCACCGTAACGGGGCAATTCCATCGGTGGTATTTGCGTTTGTCGCGGTGTGCCTACCCCGACGCGAATAACTTGTCCGCGACGGTTGATGTAGGCGCACACAGGCTGATTGACTTCTGTGCTAATTGCTGCCAGACGCTGGGAAAACTCAGGCGTGGTGATGCGATCGCCTGGTATACGCTGGTGATACAGCCGCTGTAGTTGTTTCAGCTGGCTGGACTTCAAACCTTGGAGATTTCCGTAGATAGTTTCTATAGGCGTTTATGACCAGTAAATGGCCCCCCAAATCCTTATATGTCTATTTTACAATAGGGTTGAGGCTGCTATCTATATCTTCTGAGGGATGCATTATGAATTAGTTCGCAGAGGGTATTGGTTTGACGTTATTTTGATAGTAGTAACCCACAAATTGAGCAATGGTAACAACACGCCCCGCCTCAGAACAAAGGGCTGTATTGAAAAATATCAGTTGGCAGACTTTTGAAACCATGCTAGCGGAGATTGGAGAGGATAGAGCCTCTCGAATCACCTATGACCAAGGAACGCTGGAAATTATGACTCCACTGATGCCGCATGAACATTGGAATTGCTTATTGAAAATGCTCATTTTCGTTTTGGGTGAAGAGTTGAATTTAGAGATTTTTCCTACAGGTTCAACAACTTTGAAACGAGAAGATTTGCGGCGTGGTGCGGAACCAGATAGCAGTTACTATATTCGCAATGAAGCGTTGGTGAGGAACAAATCAGAAATTGATTTGAACCGTGACCCAGCACCGGATTTAGTAGTAGAAATAGATTTAACGAGTTCTTCGCTGAATAAATTTGATATTTATGCGTCTTTAGGTGTTATGGAAATTTGGCGTTATGACGAGGGTCTGCTGTATATTTACCAACTACAACAAGGGCAATATATAGAGTGTAATAATTCGCCAAGTTTTGCACAATTGCCTTTAATTGAAATTGCTCGATTTTTAGAAGAAAGTCAAAGAATTGGCGTGATGAAAATGATGCGGAATTTTCGGGAGTGGGTGAAGGAGAAAATTTAAGTATTTAGTAATGTATCGGCATCGCTTTTAAGCTCGACTTTATCCATTTTTATGGCAACTCGATACTCCTGCGGAGTCGTTGCACGAACGCCTAAGCTGAAACCTTTGTGGAACGGCAGTTTTACTTTTTTGAATTCATTGATAATCTGTGACGTGTAAAAAGTATTTGCCAAAAAGCCAGGGTTTTTGCCGGATAAAGAAAACCGAGTTTTTAATTTTGGATAAAGTCGAGCTAAGTGCGTATGCAAAAATATTTATGTCATTGCGTTCGCCCTTGGCGTTCCCGTTCGCGTAACGTCTCCGAAGGAGAAGGGTACGAAGTGAAGCAATCACAAGCCTTTGCGATTGCTTCGTTTAGCTCTACTCTACTCGCAATGACAATGCATATTTAATTTTGCATGACTACTTACTTCCCTATTCTTACAAAAAAGAAGCCGGGGTTAGAATCTTGCGCCAGCGCTTCACTGCTGTTTGCAATTCTTCTGACAACCAGCTATCAAATTGGGGATAAACTGGCGATCGCGCCACCAATTCCCACCCAGTAGGCTGTAAAATATTTCTCAAAGCCTGTTCCTGAATATGGGGATAATCAGGATTCACTTCATCTTTTGGCCCAATTCCGCCCAAATCCCTAGCACCAGCTTCGATACAAGCGAGTAACCAGCAGTCATCCTTAACTAAATTCGGCGGAATTTGAATAGTAATATCTGGCGGTAAAATCTCACGGGCTTTAGCAATTACTTCTGGTAATTCATGAGGATTAAAAGCTGGTGCATCAAAAGTTTGCTGATTTCCTGGACTATGAGGTTGTAGGATAACTTCTTGAATGTGATGGTAACGTTGGTGCAAATCAGATATAGCTTCTAAAGTTTCCCACCAATCATTAACAGTTTCTCCAATTCCTAACAGTAACCCAGTTGTAAAGGGAATCTCCAACTCTCCCGCCCATTGTAATTGTTGTAAACGAACTTCTGGTAATTTACTCGGTGCGTGCCGATGTATACTATTTAATAATGTTGGCGTTAACTGTTCCAACATCAGCCCCATCGAAACATTTACACTCTTAAGTTTTTGCATTTCCTCAAAACTCAGTGGCCCCGCATTAGTGTGTGGTAAAAATCCCATTGCAAGCGCTAATTTGCACAAATCATAAATTCGCCCAAACCACGCCTCACGCCTTGGCGAATTGGGATGAACTTCACCACTGAGGATAAGGATTTCACACACTTTTTCGCTTGGAAGTGATTTTAAAAGAGTTTCTGCATCTGAAAGACTCATCCAGGGACTTTTACCAGGTTCACTACGAAAGTTGCAGTAACTACACCGATTAAAGCACTCATAAGTAGGAACTATTGTATAAGCAGGGCTATAGGTGACAAGACGATAATTATTAATTGGCATAAGCAGGATAATCTCAAGGAATGCCTTGCTTAAACTATATATAGCAATTCTATCTGATTTGTGAAAATTACTTTGTTAATGAACCACAGAGGCACAGAGAAGCCAGTGCGCCCTTGCAGTTCCCCGACTTGTAGCAACTGGCGCGACACATAGAGAAGAGTCAACAGAAAATTTTCACAAATGTTTTAGTAATGCTAAAGATTACCGTGTGACTCTTATTTCTTGCCATGATATTTAGATAAATAAGAACTATTTGCTTTTATAAATTTCTGGTAACTGCCACCAAGGAATATGGGGATGTTCGTGATGTTCCTCATGGTAGCCAAAATGATAACACGTGATAAATGACCACCAAATTGGACGGTTAATCGTTTGGGAACGATGAGGCTGAATATAACCTCCTATGGGTTCACTATGGGGTAGGAAAGTCCCAAAATAAAATAATTGGAATGAACTTAAAAGTGAGGGAATCACCCAAAAATACGTTAAATTAGCAGTGGGTATATGGAGTACGTGATTATTAAAGTGATAGATAATAGTCAAGGCAATGATTTGTCCCCAACTCCAGTAACCCTTCATAAAATAAAAATACCACGCGAAGAAATTTTTGTGTTTCCCATTATGAAAATCTGGGTCTATTTGGCTTGCTGGATTGTGGTGGTGTATCCAATGTTTTTTTAATAATTTTTTGTATGGTAAAAGACCATAAAAAGATAAGGTTAATGTCCCAATCAAATGATTAATCTTGGCGTTTTGGGGAAACACTACCCCATGCATAGCATCATGAGATGTAATAAATAATCCTGTATATAAAAATGTTTGCCAAAGGATGCTAGGCAATAGCATCCAAAATGTTAACTTGGAGATGTCAAGGGAAAGTAATAAACTCAGGCTAATGACCCATGCAGTAACAATGATAATCGCAATGAACAGTGCCTTAAACTGAGACTTATTTTTCCCTACGGTGGTCAGTTTTGTTTGATGATTGGGTGGTTGTTCTAATTGAATCACGCTTTTACTCCGCCTAGTATTCAGGTGAAAATTCCTAAAATCTCTGGTTCGTTAAAAAATAGCCACGACAAAAAGCACTAACCACCATCCAGAAAACTCTATTAGTGGTCAGTGTTTTGGATTGGACAGTGCCAATACTCTAATAATATGTACAAACATTAAGATACTTTAACTATTATTACACATACAGCCGCTATACCCAAAACTGTTTTCGGTTGAGAGGCAAAAAGTATAAATAACAACGCTGATAATTTTAGTGTTTACAGAAAACAGTGTTTCTATAGGACTAGTTTTTGATTTTTGAAATATCACGTAGGGTGCGTTAGCGTAGCGTAACGCACCATCAGCTTACCCTGGGTGCGTTACGACGTTCCGTCTAACACACCCTACAAATACTTATATTTTTTCAAAAATCAAATATGATTCCTATATTTGGTGATTTCTAAACAGATAAGCCTTAAAAATAAATAAACGTTTATATAATAGTTAGCGGTAAAAGCAGGAAATTACTTAATGTAATTTCCTGCTTTTACTGTAGCTTTTGAAGCAGTAAGGTGAGTAAGTACTGAAACTTACCATGTTCCAAAGTTCGGACTAAAGACATTTTATCGTTAGAAAAAGCAGCCTTTTATATTTGTACAGATTTGGAGAGAATCAACTAGGACTTACGCAAACAATGGTCAAAACCCTTATTTTCAGGTAGGGGCGATTCATGAATTGCCCCTACAGTATGTGGTTTTGCGTAAATCCTATAAACGTCTAGGCTTTTTTTGTCTTTGTAATTTTGAGATAACTGTATTTTTCAGTAAATTTTGCTATCGTGACTCACATTCTCGTTTAGTCACATAATGGCGATAACGAAACATTGCTTCTAATTGCGCTTGCACTAACCAACCACTGACAAATTCAACTGTCCCTCCACCAGGCATAGAGAAGGAAATAGCATCAGTCAGCTTAGTTTTGCCAGCTTCCGATTCAAATTCATGTCGATGTACCCAAGACTCAAAGGGGCCAGATATCTGTTCGTCGGTAAACAGGCGATATTTGTCGCATTCAGTATGACGCGCTAACCAAGTTAATGGTAATGGCCCGAGAAACAGACGAAATTCTGTGATAGCGCCTACGTTTAGCCCTCCTTCACGACGAACCACTTGGACTGGCTGCCAAGGTGGATTCAGCAGTTGTAAAATATCTGGCCTTTCATGAAATTTCCAAACTACTTCTGGTGAGGCATTAATGACTGAGGAATGTTTAAAGTGCAGCATGGAAAGAAAAACCTAAAATTCAACTTTCGGATTCTGTATCAATCTCGATATCTAGGGTATCTTCATCAACCCGCACATACAAAATATTTGGGTTACAGCAAACTTGGCAATCTTCTACATAAGATTGCTGTCCTCCAGCACTCAAATCAATAAAAGTTAAGTTCGGTTCGCCGCAATAGGCGCAGTAATACTCAGCTGTGTTTTGCATCAATTCATGGGTACTGGGTATTGGGTATTGGGTACTGGGTACTGGGTACTGGGTACTGGGTATTGGGTATTGGGTATTGGGTATTAACTTTTAATTCCTAGTTTCTATTCCCCAGTCCCCAGTCCCTAGTCCCTAGCCCCCAATACTGGCTGTAGTTCTTTTGGAGATGGATTGATATAACTCTTAGCATCAGCCAAATGCTTTAGTAGTGTAGACTGTGGCAGAGGCCCTTGCAAGTGGCTCCAGGGTAATATTTGCTCTGTTGACCATTCGGCGTGGACGTAAAAATCTAAATCGGGGATTTGTCCTTTGAGTTGTTTGAAAGCACGTTTGTAGCTACCCAAGGAGTCGCCAAAGTCACGAGTTAGTTGCAGAAGTTGGGAGAGTCTGCGATCGCCTCTCGACAATAAAGCTTGTATAATCGACCAATTATAGCTTTCTGGGCGAAACTCTATTCCCTGCGGTTTTAGCTGTTTTTGCAAAAACTGTAACCGCTTTTCTGCTTGACGATTCACCCCAAACCATTGAAATGGTGTGTGTGCTTTGGGGACAAAGGTGCTGCATCCAAATGTTAGGCGTAATCCCGGTGCAGCTTTTTTGATATTACGCATCATTGCCACAGTTTGGTCTAAATCCTCTGCTTCTTCACCGGGAATTCCTGCCATTCCGTAGAGTTTCAAGCTTTTTAATCCGCCAGCTTTGGCATTTATCGCTGCTTGGATAATTTCGTCGTTATGCAGCTTTTTGTTGACGATTTGCCGGATTTTCTCAGAACCACTCTCTACTGCAATGGTAAGCGATCGCGTGTCTCGTTTGGTCAAAGTTTCTGCTAGCTGGACTGTTACGGTATTTGTTCGCACTGAGGCAATACTGAGACGGACATCATCGTACTTTGGCTGACTTATATAATCTAGCAAATCTTCAAACTCTGGATGCTGAGTTACAGAAGCCCCTAATAATCCTAGCCGATTTGTGACTTCTAAACCTTTTGCGATCGCGGGAATTAAAGAATCTTCCAGACTCGCTGTTCTAAAAGGCAGTGTGAGATAACTCGCCAAACAAAAGCGGCACATTTCTGGACAGCTTCTCACCACTTCCACCATGTAAATATTTTCCCAAGCGGCTTTTTCGGTGACTACAGTCGAAGCCGATAGAGTGTTTCCCCGATAAGTCTGTTTTTGCACCACTGCGGGAATTTCGGCAGAAATTGGTTTAATAGATTTTACCGCACCATCTCTTGTGTGATATTCGACTTCATACAAACTAGGAATATAAATTCCTGGGACTTGTGCAAGTCTTTTTAGTTGAGTTTGTCTAGAAGCATTTCTGACTTCTTTGTACGCCTCAATAAAACTTCCTAGTAGGTTTTCGCCATCCCCTAGTAAAATTACATCAAAAAAATCTGCAAAAGGTTCGGGGTTAGCTGTGAGAACGGGGCCACCACCAAAAATTATCGGATGAGAATCATCACGAGAAGTTGCTTGAATGGGAATTTCTAAAGATTCCAGTAAATTTAAAATATTCACATAATCCAGTTCCCAGGAAATTGAAAATCCCACAATTTCTGGTGTTCTGGGGAGTTGTTCGTGAGTATCTGTAAACAGGCGACTCACCTGCACATCATCACGCATTGCCAAAGTTGCCCAAACTACCTGATAGCCAAGGCTAGTGATACCTACGCTATATTCATTGGGAAAGGCAAAGATTATGGGAATAGCGTTGGTGTCTGGGGTGGTGGGGGTGAATAGGAGGCGTTCAGATTCAAATACAGATGAGGTCATGATAATTCGTAATTCGTAATTCGTAATTCGTAATTCGTAATTAATACAGTTAGACTCAGGCTGACTCAGGCTATATACAGGCAGATTGCAATTGATTTTCTTCCTATTATTCACAGAATATATCCTTTTTATTGTGTCAGAGGTTTTAGTTATGAGCAGGGTTATCTATATTTAATTTTAAGCCATAGAATTATCAAGTTAAAAAACAATGTCACACTATTAGCAAGAATAATTGGCAAGGCTTGTAGATAGATTCCGTAGATTAACCATAAAAAAACACCAATTATGAATGTAATTAGTGTAACCGAAGAAACATCTTTTGCTGATTTTGTTTGCCATGTTTTAAACATCTGTGGCAAAAAAGAAATTGTGGTTGTTGTGGCAGCCGCTAATCCTAGAATTGTCAGAAAATCCATTTATGTAAACCTATAAGATAAAGTTTCTATTGGTTAAAAATTTTAGAGACTCATTCATTTTCATTAAAACTTACGTAAACAATAATCACAACAATGATTTTCAGTTAGGGGCAATCCTCTGTAGGAAGCCGCTTTGCGTCTACATGAATTGTCCCTAATGATGTAGTTTTGCGTCAGTATAATTCATAATACTGGATTAATGTCTTCGGTTTTACATTGTGGCGTAACGTAGAAAGTGGAAAAAAGAAAAAGGGAAAATTTTTAAATCTTTTCCCTTCTTCTTTAAACCTTAGCCTAATCATGAAAAAATATATGATTGACGCTAGTGAAATCGATTAATTAATTCTTCACGGGATAACTGCAATAGTAAAGGCGTAAACTCTTCTGGTGGTAACGTCAATAAGGGTTCAATAATTGCTTGAAGCTCATTATCTATTTCACCAAAACGAAATTTGAGCAAGTTTTCCACCACCAAACGTTCTCCCTGCTGAATTCCTGTTTCAAGTCCTCGTTGTTCACCTTCTTGCATCGCCTGTTCTCGATCTTGTTGGTAAAGTGGTGCTAATCGCATAAGTAATTCCCTATCTTCCTCATCTTGATTTTGAGTGACTTGTAAGTTTTGCTGCAAGTTGTACAGCAATTCTAACGCTGCTTTTCGGAAAGGATTATCTGGAGTCAGTGCTTCTAGTTCGTCAATTGCTTGCTTTTGAACGTTCCCTCTACCGATGATTCTCAGCCATAAGGTTTCTGATATGGAAGGCAACTGATGAATTGCTACTATTGCGGTGCGTAAATATTCTGGCATAAAGTAGATTCCAGGCAGGTAGTCAACTTTTGGATTAGCACCAAATCCTGATAAGAGTTGCGCTGATGCTGTCGGGGTAAGAATCCATAATTTTGGTAAATCAGATTCTAGAATGCGTGTTTTATTTCGATTTGCTTGTCGCTGGAAATCGCCACGTACCTCTAATAATTTTAAGAGACAATCGCAAATTTCTGTAGCTGAAGCTGCGTTACGAAATGGCTCAAGTAGACAAGGCGTAGTGACAAGTTGACCTAATAATCCGAGGGTTTCTGGTATTTTACTTGGTTGTGGTTTGGGGATAAAATAAACGTCAATTTCTCTAACTTCTCCTGCGACTCGTCTAGGTGCTTGGACTTCGCCGTAAGGAGTGAGTAATTGTTCAAGATAGTCTTTGGCGAATTGGTCGTGAATAAATCTGGTCATGTGTTGATAGTTTGGTGATGCAAACCAGTTTATTTACCGTTGTCTGACGATTTTTTCAGATAAGACTTAGCCCAAGCATATCGTTGTGAATCTTTTTTCAGTAAATATTCTGCTGCTTCATGTCGTTTATTCTCGTCTTTTGTACTTCGGAATACTCGTTTGAGTTCATCATCTATATCTTCAGTTTTAGCCCCTCGTTGTATGGCTTGTTCAAACCAATAATCACCTTCAGCATAATCGCCACGGTCATAAGAAATTGCTCCCATTAAAGTATACGGCTGATAACTATTAGGCTGATAATTAATAGCTTTTCTGGCACAACTTTCAGCATCAGCTAAGTTATCCATATCTCTGAATGCTGCACCTCTTGTTACTAAAATAGCTGACTTTAGATTACCTTCTCTGATTTTTCCTAAATCTAAGTTAGTAATTTTTAATGCCTGTTCAGGTTCATTCGCTTTACGCCAATAACTACTAGCAGTAGGTATATCCCATTTATGCCCAGTGCGCTTAATTTCTTGCTCATAAAATTCTGCTTCTAGTCTGTAATGTGCAACTGCAATCTTTCCGTCACGAGACAATAATTTTTGTTCTATTAGTTGAGCAACTAATAGAATATCTAGACGTTCTTTTTTCTCCAGTTTTACCATGATTTTGTAAAAAGGGTCTATTGATAGAGTAGGATTTGTCAATATCAATCCATATTTAGTCTTGAGAATAGTAAAGTGCTTTTGTTGAGCTAAAATAATGATATCTTGATGTCCTTTCTTGTTCAGCCATTCAAGTTCTGAATCACTTAATATTCCTACTGATTCTATTTTTATCTTCAGGCTATAAGCATATTTATCATCAACAATTTCAATTGTTTCAGTCAGTTGATATTTTATTAAAAATTTAATATCATCCTCACTTAGCTGCTTCTCTGTATCAAGTCGTTTAAGAAGCAGATATAGATAACTAGCAGGTGATGAGTCTTCATATTGATTTGCTTTGTACTTTGTCTTCAATGCAGCAAATTCTCGTTTCTGTTCGAGTTCGTTTGCTATAGCAATTGTTTCTGTCAGTCTTTGCTGTTCTAACCAGTAAATTTCTTCATAATTGAGTTTTTTATTTGCATCAAGTTTTTGCAGTATTTGATATAGTTTACTAGCTAGAGATATATCTGGGTATTTACTTGCTTGGTACTTAGACTTGAGTTCGGTAAATTCAGCTTGTTTTGTAGACTCTTGTTGTTCAAATATTTCTATGGTTTCAAAAAGTTCATGATTTAGCAACCACTCATATTCAGATTCACTTAAACTTGCTTCTATATCTAGTTTGTTTAGTATTTTATACAATCGACTATCAGGACATGAATCTTGATACTTAGTGGCTTGAAACTTCTCCTTTAGAGCAGTAAAACATTTGATATCCTGAACAATAGCAACTGTTTGAACCAGATTATTGTCTTGCAATAATTTGACTTCTGAATCAGTCAAGCTATTTCCTGATTCAAGTTTCCAAAGTATCGGATACAAAACACTGCTTAATGATGATTCCCACTTTTTAGCAACTTTATACTTAGCTTTCAGATGAGAAAACTCAGCTTCTAATCTTTTGGATTCTCCCATTCTAAATTGTTGTAGCCATATAATTTCAATGGTTTCAAAAAGCTCATGTTCTTGCAACCAATTGAATTCTAATTCGCTGAGTTCAATTTCTAGGTCAACTTTTCGCAGGATGAGATAAAAAAGGCTAGAGGGTGATGAATCTTCATAATTAGCGGCTTGATATTTAGATTTTAATGCCGCGAAGTGTTTAAGCCGATTTTGAGACTCTTTGTCCATATTGATAGCAGATGCGATCGCACTTAGCGAATGTGTTATCTGCTACTATAGCAACCTCAGTAAAAAACGGCGAGTCATACACCCACCGTTGTTATTTGCGGTGCTTGCTGCTGTTTAAGTCGCCTTAAAATCGTCGCACTGATATAATCTCACAGAAAATCAGGAATTAAAATCTTAGCAAGAGGCACAATAAGCTGGAACGATTGTCAAAACATATCGTTAATAATCCCGTTGCCTTTAAGCTAGGGAATGTCGAAATCCAGGAAAATTACATGAATGCTGAAGAATTATTAAACCAAGGATTAAACCACAGTTTACAAGGGGATTATCAAAAAGCGATCGCTTCTTTCAACCACGCTATAGAAATTAACCCCAATTTTGCCATAGCCTACTCTCACCGAGGTAATGCTCGTTACTTTTTAGGCGATTATCAAGGAGCGATCGCAGATCATAATCAAGCATTGCAAATCGATCCCAATCTCGCCCAATCTTACCACAGCCGGGGTAATGCTTACTTTGCCTTAGAAAAATATGACAAAGCGATCGCTGATTATATCCAAACAATAGAAAATAGTACGCAGTTAGCTGATAATATCAATATTGATATTGCCAATGCTTATCATAATCGGGGTGTCGCTTGTTTTGAAAAGGGCGATCGTCAAGGAGCCATCGCAGATTTTCAACAAGCTTTACAATGGCATCCCAATTTTGCCGCAGCATACAGCAATCGGGGTAATATTCACCACATCTTAGGAAATTTTCACGAAGCGATCGCAGATCATGACCGAGCATTACAATTAGATCCGAAGTTGGCGGAGGCTTATCATAATCGAGGTAATGCCCACTACTCTTTAGCAGATTATCAAAGTGCGATCGCAGATTACAACCGCGCTTTAGAAATCAACCCCAGGTTTGCCGGAGCATATTACAATCGAGGTTTGGTTCTTGCTCATCTCAAAGAATATCACCGAGCAATTGAGGATTTTAACCAAGCGCTAAAGTTCAATCCTGATGATGTACAAGCCTATTGTGAGCGGGGTCTTGTTCGTAGTACTCTTGAAGACTATAAGGGTGCGATCGCAGATTATGACCGAGCCTTACAAGAAAATCCGACTCTAGCTTTAGTATATGGCTTTCGGGCCAATGCTCTGCGCCGACTGGGAGATTATCAAAGCGCAATAGAAGATAGCAATCGCTTATTACAACTCAATCCTAGTTTAGCTGAAGGATATTGCGATCGCGCGGCGGCTCGTCGTTCTTTAGGAGATCATAAAGGAGCAATTAAAGATTACGATCGGGCATTACAAATTAATGATAACTTAGCCGCAGCTTATTATGGTCGAGGGATTGCCCGTGAAGCCTTGCAAGATTTACAGGGTTCAATTGACGATAACACCCAAGCAATAGAGTTGGTTCCTGAATTTTCGCAAGCGTATTGTAATAGAGGAAATGCTCGTCGGCTTTTGGGGGATGAACAAGGAGCGATCGCAGATTATAATCAAGCATTGGAAATTAATCCTGATTTAATTGAAGCATATTACAACCGAGGTTCAACCCATTATGCTTTAGAAGAATACGAAAGTGCGATCGCAGATTACACCCAAGCTTTGCAAATAAATCCCCAATCTGCTGCATTTTACAGCGATCGCGCTAATGCTCGCTATGCCCTAGAAGATTATCAAAGGGCAATAGAAGATTATAGTCGAGCGATCGCGATCGACTCCAGTTTTGCTGAAGACTGGTACAATCGGGGTCGTAGCCGTTCTCTATTGAGAGATTTACAAGGAGCGCTTACAGACTTAAATCAAGCTTTACAACTTCAGCCTCATTGGGCCTCAGCTTACATCCTTCGAGCAGATGTCTACCAAAATCTGGGTGATTCTCAAAGAGCAATTGCGGACTTCCAGAAATCCGCAGACTTGTATTACCAAGAGGGAAATGTTCAGTATTATCAACAAATTACTGAGCTAATTGAACAGATTCGATAAAAGAACCCCACCCCCTCCCGAAGACAGGGGCTACGGTGTACACACAAGTCTGAAATGCTGATTAACCAAGGTTTTACCCCACCCTAACCCTCCCCTTATAAAGGGGAGGGAACTAGATTCTTGTTTCTCCTTATAAAGGGGAGCAAACTAGATTCTTGTTTCCCCCCTTTATAAGGGGGGATTAAGGGGGGTAATTCGACTTGTGTGTACACCTTAGTCTGCGGGGAGGGAAGACAAAGCACAGCTTTGGCGGGGTGGGGTTCTCCGGGGTTAATAAGTGATTAAGCGGACATAATATCACTCGTTTTTTCAAAATGAAAGCGTTCCATGAAGCAGCGGTCAATGCAATCTTTGTAATGCCACAAGAGTTTATGAGGTGGTAAAGTAAAGATGCCTTTGGTTAAGATCGCTCGTTTGTCTCCTGTACCAATTAAACTTAAATATTGTTTCTGTGGTTTATAAGGTTTGAGCGACTTACCTAATAAAATTCGCTGCAAATTCTCAAATAAAGGTTTACCTTGTCTAACAGCAAACACTCCAGCTTTTGGACGCGGATGATTTATCATTGTGGCAATGTCACCAGATGCAAATACCTGCGGATGCGTTTGAGATTGTAATGTGTCCTCTACCAGAATAAAACCTTGTTCATCAGTTCCTAGTCCCGCAATTTTTAACCATTCGGGTGCTGAAGCTTGTGTCACCCAAAAAATTTTATTACACTCTACTGTCAACCCAGATTCGCACTTAATCTCAAATATTTCTCTAGTTTGCTTGTGGTTTATAAGTGCGATATTACACACACTTTCTCCAAGATGTAGCTCAATACCTCGCTCGGTGAGAATTTGCTGAATTTGATGCCGTACTGATTGATGGTAATTGGGCATCAGTTCCATCTGACGATGAAATAAATGCATTTCCAGATTGGGAATTGGTTGTTGAATCTGATGTAAATGAGATTGCATCGCCAACGCCAATTCTACACCGCCAGCACCACCACCTGCGATCGCAATCCTAATCAGTTCTTGAGGATTTTTACCTACAGCTGCAATTAGTTCATCCCAATGTTCCAATAGCTGCGATACTGGTTTAGCTGCGATCGCATATTCTGCCGCACCTGATACAGACATTCTGGCCGGAGTGCTGCCAATATCAATAGACAGCACATCAAAATCTACCACCAGTCCGTTAGCACAGAGAACTTTGTTGTTTTCCAAGTCTAAGGCAACTACTCTGTCAATATACAAATTTGCTTGAGCAAACTTAGCCAATGGTTTCAAATCAATATGACATTCATCATGGGTGTAAAATCCAGCAATGTATCCTGGTAACATTCCAGAGTAGGCTGTCTTTTGATTTGCAGTAATCAACGTCAAACGCACTCCGGGTAACGGCTTAATTCCAAACATTTTCAGGGCAATTGCATGGCTGTGTCCGCCACCAATTAGCACTAAGTCTTTAACTATCGTATGTTGACAGTAATTATTAATTATTTTCATTCTGTAAAAAATATTTCATCAATTTATAAGAGTCATTTATCAAAAATAAGTCTAGGGATACATACTTTTCTAGAAAAATTTAACCCGAATCAGCATAAGTCCCTAAAAGAACGTTTAAGAATAGCAATTGAACAACTAGAAAATAACACAATTGAAACCAGTCTAGCTGTAATTAATGATTTAGAGCAAATTGCCCAAAATCATCCACAGTATCACTGGATAATTATGAACATTCTTACTAATTTTGTCCGAAAAAATACTATTCATGTATCTCAAGAAGAAGCAATAAACAACCTGTCAGTAAAAGTTCGTGCAGATATTCAAGCAGCCTTGACTGTTATCGCTAGAAGAGATGTAAATAAAGACCCAGAAAATGAACAGCTTGATTTGAGTCACACGGACATGAGAGGAGTAAATCTGAATAGAGCGAATCTACAACAGACAAACCTCTATCAAGCTAATCTTGCTGGGGCGAACCTCACAGAAGCTAATCTTGCAGGAGCAATTCTCAGTGCAGCTAACTTAGAAGGTGCTAACTTATATTTAGCTAATCTAGAAGGGGCAATCCTTAGTGCAGCTAACCTAAAAAGAGCTAATTTATATTTAGCTAACCTGCATTATGCAAGCTTATATCTAGCTGATTTACATGGGGCAATTCTCAATGATGCCATACTTGATGGGGCAAACTTGAGAGAAGCTAAATTATCTGAGTAAAACACTATTTTTGCAAGGCGAAAGTTAAAAAGAAGAAAGCTGCCAGTGCAAGCTTTTCAATAATTGTTAAATTTTTGCCTTAATTCCGAAGTATATTCGATATTATTACTTAGTTAAAGAGGTATTCGGACACCTATTATAATTTTCTGTTAAATGGTATACTATTTTTTCCAAACATCTAAGTAATAATTCTAAGTTGTAAGGAAAATTTTTACCATGTCTTCTAAAAAGACAGACACTCTGTTGAATTGGTTCATAACTATAACAGTTTTCTTTGGTTTCTCACTGACTGTAATTTTCTTTGCTTTGTCTAGTATTAAAGAATTGTCAATTCAGGAAAAAATTCAGTATAGAAACCAAGCGTTAACAACTACTGCAATAGTTTTCCTGGCATCGGCAGCAATGTTTAATACCTATTATTCAGCAAAGCGGGCCCAAGCGATGCATAAAAATGCGATCGGAGCTGAGAAAAACCTCGAAATTAGCCTTCAGAATGCCAAACTGAATCAAGACAGATTGACTTCAGAACGCTTTATGGGGGCAATTGCCCAACTTGGCCATGATAAAATTGAAACCCGAACAGGTGCAATTTATGCATTAGAAAGGGTTGCTCAGGATTTTCCTAAAGAACACTGGACAATCATGGAAATCCTCACTGCCTTTGTGCGCGAAAATGCACCTATCCAGGCGGTGAGGGTAGAGCAACAAAAGCCGGAATATTCACCAGATGCTTACTCAGGTAAGCGTAGAGGTGGGTCGCGTCCGACACAGCAGTTGGAGCAAAACCTCCATGAAGAATTGCCAATAATCCGCACCGATATTCAAGCAGCCTTAACTGTCATCGGTAGGCGGAATTTACTCGAAGACCCGAAAGACCAGAAACTTGATTTACGTCATATCGACATCAGACGAGCAGACTTGCTAGGAGTGAATCTGCAACAAGCCGATTTACGTGGTTCTGACCTGAGTGGGGCTGACTTGCGGGGAGCCGACTTGAGTGAGGCTGATCTCAATGGCGCTAAACTCATTAGGTCTATTCTCTATGAAACCAAATTCTTAAAAGCTAGTCTCTGTGGAGCTAATCTGTGTTGGGCTAATCTCAACCGCGCTAATCTCTCTGGGGCTAACCTGCGTTCAGCCAACCTTTCTGGAGCAAGTCTGCGTGTAGCGAATCTCCAAGGAGCAAACCTTTATAAAGCTAACTTGCAACAAGCAACTTTAAAAGTCGCCAACCTCTCTGGAGCAAAGCTGTTTTTAGCTAACTTGCAAGGTGCAAAACTGGGTAAAGCCAATCTAAATCTAACGGGTTTGATTGGTGCTAACCTTTCGGGGGCTAACCTAAATGGAGCCAACCTTTCTGGGGCTAATTTGAATGCAGCCAAACTCCACCAAACAGAAGTTTATTTTGCCAATCTCTCAGAAGCCAGTTTAACCGAAGCTGACCTGCATCAGGCAAACCTGATTGGAGCTAACCTGCATAGGGCGACTTTTTATCAAGCGAACCTGACACAGGCTAACCTGATGGGAGCTAACTTTTTAGAAGCTGACCTTAGCGATGTCAAACTAGAAGGGACAATTTTAACAGGGGCTAAAAACTTAGAGTTGCACCAGATTAGAAAAGCACTTGGCGATCGCACTACTCGCCTACCTGATTATATAGAAGCACCGACAGATTGGCCACAATCAGGTTGAGTTATCACCGCATCATTAGTTATTTGGGCGTATTCTACCGTTTTCACTTAATGCTATAGTTTTTACCAAAAGTCTAGATTGAATTGGCAAAAGGCGATCGCACAACAATCTTACCGGAAAATCTTCAACCACCCAAACACTGGCAAGCTTAAATTTCACCCTCTGAACCTCAAACGTGAGTTTTTTTAAATACAAAGTTGGCTAAAGTAACATATTCTTTCCAATTAATATGGACATTTCAATTGCGTAGAATAGCTTCGTTTCACGCATAACAGCATTATGCCTCTACCGCTAACCTCCGTAGTTCAGAGGATGTTTGAAAAATCAGTTGTGATGGATTTCATAGATGATTTCCATTAAGTAGATTTAAGTACTTGTCAAGTACTTCCGTATTTGTACGCTATCAGATATTTATAGATACTCTTAAAATCAACCTAAATTTATTTCCGTAAGGAGCCAGATATGAAGACTTATGACATATCTTTTATAAAGACAAATGGAATCACGACTTTTTTGGTATTTATCTCAATTATATTTATTTTCTCAGCAACTCTTATTCTCTCATTATTTGAAAGTATTGAAGGATTTTCAAATCAGGAAAAAATAGAATATATTAATCAAGCATTAACAACTCTTGCCATAATTATTGGAGGGCTGGCATTAATTACTAATGCTTACTACACTTCCAAACTTTCCCTAGATGAGAATCAGAGTCTGTTAACGCAACTCCTTGCTGGGACGCTAGCTTGGGATAAGAATATCGTAACTGGCATCAATAACACACAACCAACTCCAGAAGAGATTGTTCCAGAACGTTTTTGTAAAGCGATTGAACAACTGGGAAATGAAAAGATTGAAACGCGATTTGCCGCCATTTATGCTTTAGAACAAATTGCTAAAGATTCTCAGAAAGACCATTGGACAATTATGGAAATTCTCGCTGCTTTTATCCGCGAGAATTCTCCGGTGAATCATGAATATGAGAACGATTCAGAGGAGTCATCAAAACTTCCTACAGATATTCAAACAGCCTTAACTGTCATTGGACGACGCGATGCATATAAAGATCCGGTAAATCAAAAACTGGATTTACGCAATACAGACCTCCGTAATGCAGACTTAACGGAAGCTAACCTCTCTAGGGCAATCCTCGTAGGAGCTAACTTACAATGGGTCAATTTGACACGAGCAAATCTCTCGGAAGCCGACTTATCAGTAACCGATCTTTGTGGTTCAATCTTCTATGAAGCAAACCTCTCAAAGGCAATCCTTCCAGAAGCCAATTTGCAAGGAGTAGTCCTCAGAAAAGCAAACCTCTCAAAGGCAATTCTTTATGATGCCAATTTAGAAGGGGCAATCCTTTGTGATGCCAATTTAGAAGGGGCAATCCTCTGTGATGCCAATCTAGAAGGGGCAATTCTTTGTGATGCTAACCTCTTTGAAATAAATTTTGAGGGTAGCAACCTCCAAGATGCAAACCTGATTGGTAGTAACCTGCAAAGAGCAAAACTTGCTGGAGCCAACTTAGAAGGTGTGTTACTCAGTACAGCGAATCTGCAAGATGCGAACTTCCAAGAAGCCAACCTCTCTAGGGCAAACTTGAGCGGATGTGAAAACCTAGAATTACAGCAGATTGAAGAGGCAATTGGCGATCGCACAACAATCTTACCGGAAAATTTGAACATACCACAACAGTGGCAGTAAAGAAGCCCTAGCGAATAGAATTCATGGCTATACAAACGAGAACTACTAAGAGAAAATTAAGTTTTTTAACCCGCGCAGGCGGGTTTTGTTTGTGTCGATGTGGTTTAGAATTGCTTTTTTAACTGTTACACTTACCGACATCCTGTCCAGAACTGAAGTTCGGCTAATAGCTCAAGTCCACTCAAGTAGACTTAAGCTATAGGAATCCGATTTGATTGATTAAAAAATCTAAGTATTAGGAATGAAATATAGGATTACTATTTGATTTTTGAACGAAATTAGGTATTGTAGAGTGTGTTAGAACGGAGTTCGTAACGCACTATTATTAAGGGTTTGATGCCGTACTCTCCGTGCTAACACATCCTACGGATATTTTCAGAAATCAAACCTGATTCCTATATATCATTAAAAATGAGAAAACTATTAAACCTAAAGATATTTTTTAGTAATTTAAACTTATTTGTTTTTCATAACAAAAGACTTTTGACTGAATTTATCTCTGATTGTTGGCGCTGTTACAATCGGTTATTTTGAAACCGTTTACTATATCTAAGTACTTTGAAAAAACCAAACTAATTTATCAGTAGCATAAGTTTATTAATACTGAGATTAGCCTGTTTTTATCCTATACGGCTAAATTCTCAATGATTTCCTTTTTTTTTGAACTCAGAATCAATAAATGAACAATAACTAACTAATTAACCAAGGAAGTAAAGATTAGTAAAAAAACAAGAAATAATTAATAGTAAAAACTTAATCTATTCAGTTTTTTCTGCGCCACTAGTTAAGAGGTAATCTATGGTGCGAAACTCAAAGCTAGGGTACAGAACGTTCCCTAAATATATTCTGCGTCCATCCGTTGCTATAGGTATAATTGCATCTTTATTTGTTGGCGGAATAAGTTTTTATATAGTAAAGCGCTGGCAAAATTATGTAAATTCAGAGACACAAGCGCCAGCAACACAATTGCCACAGTTAAAAACGGTAACAGCTTTAGGACGGATTGAACCACAGGGAAAGGTAATTAAACTCTCTGCTGCGGTGTCTGCGGAAGGAAGTCGGGTAGAAGAGTTGTTAGTAAAGGAGGGGGATAGGGTAAAAGCAGGACAGGTAATTGCGATTTTGAATAGCCGCGATCGCTTGCAAGCAGAATTTCAAGAGGCGCAGGAACAAGTGAAAGTAGCCCAGGCAAACCTAAACCGTACCCAAGCAGGTGCTAAACGCGGTGAAATTGCTGCCCAAAAAGCTGCGATTGCTCGCACAGAAGCAGAACGTCAAGGTAATATTAATGCTCAAGCAGCAACAATTGAGCGATTCCAAGCCCAACTGCGTAACGCCCAAGCAGAAGACGAGCGTTATCAGCAACTATATCAACAGGGTGCAATCTCTGCTTCTCAACGGGATAGTAAGCGTTTAAACTTAGAAACCGCCCAAAAAAGCCTGCAAGAAGCGCAAGCACAATTAAATCGTACCCAATCAACTAGCCAGCAACAGGTAAAAGAAGCTACGGCAACCCTTGAGGAAATTGCTGAGGTGCGAGGAGTGGATGTAGAAGCTGCCCAAGCAGAAATCAATCGTGCCGTAGCAGCCATGAATCTGGCAAAAGTCAATCTCAAACAGGCCCAGGTGCGATCGCCCCAAAATGGACAGGTATTTGAAATCCATACCCATCCTGGCGAATTAGTCTCAAATGATGGCATTGCTGATATCGGACAAACCAATCAGATGTATGTCATAGCCGAAGTCTACGAAAGCGATATCGGCAAAGTGCAGTCCGGCCAGCAAGTGCGAATACTCGGTGATTACCTCCCAATTGAATTGCAGGGAATCGTAGATCGCAAAGGCTTGCAAGTGCGACGGCAGAATGTCATTAACACAGATCCCGTCAGCAATATCGACAACAGAGTAGTAGAAGTCCATATCCGGCTAGATGAAACCTCCAGCCGAAAAGCTGCCACCTTAACCAATATGCAAGTTAAGGCAGTAATTGAATTGTGAAAAATCAGGGATTAGGGACTAGGAAAAAGTTTTCCAATCCCC